>DAOWFB010000016.1 GCA_030638205.1 Thalassospiraceae bacterium | reverse complement strand
GCGAATGCGCTGCAAAAAATATAACACCGGATCGCGCTCATCCAATATCAGCGGTGTGGGTTTGCCCGGTTGGTGAATTTGTTCGCGCCCGGCGTTTCTGTCTGGGCCTTTTGAGATTGCACACAACGCCACATCTTCTATGCCAAGGTCGGCAAATACTTCCATTGCAACTGAAAGCTGGCCTTTGCCGCCATCGACAATTACCAAGTCAGGCAAATCCCATTTACCATCTTGCACATCATCGGATGCCTGTTTGAGGGCGCGGGAAAAGCGCCGGGTTAGAACCTCGCGCATCATGGCGTAATCATCCCCCGGTGCCAGTGGGCCTTTTATATTAAACTTGCGATAAGCATTTTTACGAAAACCTTCCGCGCCCGCAACAATCATCGCCCCCACAGCCATGGTTCCCGATACATGAGAATTATCATAGACTTCAATTCGTTCCGGGGTTTGGTCCAACTTCAATACATCTGCAAGTCCCGCTAATGATTTTTCCTGAGTTTCATTTTCGGCTTTTTTCCGTGAAAGTGCGCCACGGGCATTTTCTAATGCGTGGGCGGTCAAACGCGCACGATCACCCCGAGTTGGGGTCTTGATAGCTACCTTGCGTCCGGCACGCGCACTTAATGCATCGTTCATGACCACACCATCGCCAGATTCTATTAATGAATGGCTTAACAATACTTCGGGCGGCGGGGTGTGGGCCGAATAAAATTGCCCAAGAAATGCTTCTAACACCACAGACGGGGTTTCGCCCGCAGCCCCCGCAGGATAAAAGGCACGATTGCCAAAATTGCGTCCACCCCTAAAAAAGAACACCTGCACGCACGCTTTTTTTTCGCCGTCCTGGTCCTGATAAAGGGCAATAACATCGGCATCGATTATATTTCCGGGATTTATATCCTGATGGCCCTGAATGCGGGTCAGGGCGTGGATTCTGTCGCGCAAGGCGGCGGCTTGCTCGAACTCTTGGTTATCGCTGGCCGCCTGCATATGGGCTGCCATGGATTTTTGTATTTTCTGGCTGCGGCCTTTTAGGAATTCGCTAGCCTGGGCCACCAGCTCTGAATAATCACCTTGGTTTATTTTGCCAACACATGGCCCAGAGCAACGCTTTATCTGAAATAAAAGGCATGGCCTGGTGCGCGATGAAAAAACCGCATCAGAGCACGTTCTAAGCAAAAATGCCCTTTGCAGGGTGGTGATGGTTTCATTTACCGCCCAGGCAGAAGCAAAAGGGCCGAAATAATTGCCCTTGGCCCGATGTGCGCCCCGGTGCTTTATCACCCGGGCGAATTTATGGCCGGTTTCAACCAGTATTTCCGGGAACGATTTATCATCGCGCAACAAAATATTATAACGCGGGCTTAGCTTTTTTATCAGGTTGGCCTCAAGCAGCAAGGCCTCTGCTTCGGTGTGGGTGGTGACAAATTCCATATCATGGGTTTGGCCAACCATACGCTGAATGCGTGGGCTCAATTTGCCCGGGCGGGTATAGCTCAAAACCCTTTTTTTCAGGTTTTTGGCTTTGCCCACATATAAAACCTTTGGTGCTACCTGAGCATCACCACGGCCCAGCATACGGTAAACTCCGGGCACACTGGGCAGATTTTGGGCCAAGGCGGCTATTATTTCCCGGCCATTCCTATTGTTAGTTGTGTCAGCCATACTGCCCTGCTCGTCTTGGATATAAAAAATATTGCTTTCAAGTAGGTCCCTGTTAACTATCCACTGAACGTGTGGATAAACATGTTGATAATTGGGCCCCTAACAAAAACTATCCATGCACGGCTTGGGATTCCACAAAATGCACAAAAAATGGGCATCAATACAACTTAATGAAAACATTACATAAAATTGATACTATTGCTCGTTACAGATTCGTAACGGGTAATATTCTAACAATCGCCCCCAATAAGTTATGAACGCGTGTACCTGTGTAAAACTCTTCACCAAAGCGCAAATTGACGGTAGTTTCTTGTAAAAACAACAGGTTCCGATGGGTTCCTAAAATTATACTTCCGGATTAAACCGCTCTATTTCCACCCCTACACTAGAAACATCATCAAATACATCCAGCTTTTCGACCCTGACCAAAACCGAACGAACCATGTCAGCGGCAAGGCAGACCGATGATATTTCTTCGGCCATGGTCTCCACCAGATTTATATGGCGGGTGCCACAAACCTCTCTGACAGCGGTGGTTATTTTCTCATAGCAAACCACATTATCCAGATCATCAGCCAAATCCCTGTCGCCCTCAAAAACTGCCATGTCGAGATTAATTCTCACCCTTTGGGCGGCATCGCGCTCATGATCATGAACGCCGATTGAGGTCATTAATTCAAGGTCGCGAACAAAAACGTGCCTTATTCCGGCGCGGGCATCGGCTATGGATGGGGTTGGCACCAGCTTGACTTTGGATACGGACATTTTCCATTTGCTCCATTAATGCAAGAATTGTTGAGAAGGCCAATTCTAGGGCCAGTTCTAGGGCCAGTTCTATTGCCCCCATACCTGCCCGGCAAGGGTTATTCTTTTAAGCACTTATTCTTTAATTGGGGTACTGCCTGATTCCTGAGCCCAGCCCAAATGCTGACCGCCATCTAGGGCTATCATCTGCCCGGTCATGGATGGGGCATGAATAATAAAATTAACCGTATCGGCAATTTCGTCCGGCATGATTTTACGCCCCAGCGGTGTTTCCGCCCACTGGCGAGCAAAATCTTCGTTGGTTTGCCGGGTGTTTTGCAGTGTAGGCCCCGGCCCGATACCATTGACCCTGATTTGCGGGGCAAGCGCCAGAGCCAAAGTCTGGGTCAGGGTCCAAAGTGCAGATTTGCTAAGGGTATAGGTCATAAAATAAGGCGTTAAGCTCCACACCCGCTGATCGAGAATATTTATTATATTACCCTCGAGACCATCTGGTATCTGGCGGCAGAATTCCTGTGACAGCACAAATGGTGCCCGCAGGTTTACGTCCATATGCATATTCCACCCTTCGCGGGTGGCGTCTGTAATGTTGTCATTTTCAAATAATGATGCGTTATTTATCAGCACCGTAAGTGGGCCCAGCGCACCTGTAACCGCCGGGATAATGGATTTGACCTCTTCTTCATTGGCAAGGTCGGCCTTAACCGCAACCGCCTGCCCACCGGAATCGATAATGGTTTTGGTCAGCTCAGCCGCAGCTGCCTCGGAATTATTATAATGAACGCCAACACCGTATCCATTTGCCGCTAAATCAAGCGCAATGGCGCGACCTATGCGGTGCGCGGCACCAGTAATAAGAACATTGGGCTGGGCGGGTTGGGGAGTGTTATTCATAAACTAAGAATGGGCGAAGCTGAGCTTTGATGCAAGCTTCTCAAGTTTCTCACTTCTCAAGTTTCTAGGGAATCCATTGATATAGGTTGGATACCCCATATGCTTGCAAGGCCACATAGCCGCCATATGCGCTTAATAACAAAACGCCCTCGCGCCGACGAAAGCGTTTGCCCAAAGCAAGATAAGCAAATAGCCCAATAGTAGCGGCCAGCATTACCCATAAATCAAACCTTTGTATTTGTTCCGGCACATCCAACGGATGAACAGCGGCAACACCACCTGCAACAAGCAATATATTAAAAAGGTTAGAGCCAACAATATTACCAACGGCAACGTCGGTATGGCCCCTAAACGCGGCAACCACAGATGCCGCTAATTCCGGCAACGACGTGCCAAATGCAATAATAGTAAGGCCGATTACTTCTTCCGATACGCCAAGGCTACGGGCGATTTCGGTGCCGCTTTCAACCAAAAGATCGGCACCATAAATAACGCCGGCAAGACCAAATATGAAAAAGGCCCAAGCCGCCCACATATTTATTTCTATGTCTTTAAATTCTTCGGTTTCGCGTTCATGTAATTTTGCGCTGGCAGAACCATTTTTGCGCTCGCGAAGATATGCCTGAACAAAATAAATAACCAACACCAAAACCATTGCCGCGCCAATGGTCGAACCAATATGCCCAAGCAGAGAAATCCAAACAAAAAATACCGATGCCCCTAGCAGCATAATTCCATCGCGCATTATGGCCTTGGGGTCGACCAAAACCGGGGCAACCATACAAGTTGCGCCCAGTATCAGCAAAATATTTGCGGTGTTTGAACCAACCACATTACCCATCGCTATGCCCGATGTTCCGGATAATGCGGCGTTCATGCTAACAACCATTTCCGGGGCCGAGGTACCAAAGGCAACAACGGTCATGCCGATTAAAAGCGATGACAGACCAAGTCGGGTTGCGACCTGCACCGCACCGCGAACCATTACCTCGGCGCCACCAAGCAACAAGACACTTCCGATAATTAGCAGTAAATATGTCATCCGTTATCTCTTGTTACAATATGTGAAAATTCGTCCACAATTTTATTATAAAGCTCACGTTTAAATGGAACTATAAGATTGGGAAGATTATTAATTTCTGTCCACTGCCACTCTGAAAATTCAGGCGCATGATGTGCGTCCAGAACTATCTCGCTATCTTGGCCAATAAAACGCATGACATACCATTTTTGTTTCTGGCCGCGGTATTTGCCGCCCCATAATTTTGAACGCAAATCATCTGGTATGTCATAAGTCAGCCAACCGTTTGATTTTGCAATTATTTCACACTTGGCAGTTCCTATTTCTTCTTCTACTTCGCGAAAAACTGCCACGTCTGGGTCTTCGTCTTTGTCAATTCCACCCTGTGGCATTTGCCATGCATCCCCCGGCGTATCGATGCGCTTGGCAACGAAAACATTATTATTATTGTTCAATATCATGGCCCCAACACCAAGACGATAAGGAAGATTATTAGTTAAATTGTTGGTGGTGCTCATTGGTTATGATTTTCTATCTAATAAGCTGTTTATTGGCCAGTGCAGATACCGGGACAAGCTCTATACCCTTGTCAGATAGTGTTTTAATCCATGCGCTCAAACGTGCAAGCGATACCGGAGAGTTTGATATTCTACCAATCGCAAGCGACCTGCTTGTTGCCAGTTTTTCAAATTCGGCCAATTTTAAATCTATTGCCGAACCTTCAAGTTTTCTATCCAAATCAATTTCTACGGCTGCCCATGTAACTTTTTCCTTAAACGCAATACGTGGGACAAGGCTAAACGGTGTGTAGCCACCATCAACAAACATAATGCCGCGATCTTTTATGGCCTTTAACATGAACGATATCTGCTCATCATTGGTTGTGAATTTTGATCCGGCAACACCCATCAAACCAAAAAATCCTGATGCCCGGCTCATTACCCATTCCATTTGATTTACGTTTTCTTCTGGTGCGCTCAAAACCCGCAGCGTACCCGGACCAGGGTCTTCAAACGGAAAAGTTTCAGATTCCAGCGGCAAAGTTAGAAGAACCTCGTGCCCAAATTCACGGGCGCGCTCCATCCAATAGCTTACGCCGCGGGCATGTGAATCAATTGCCAGACTTATTTCCGGAGGTAAATTATTTATGGCCGCATCAGTAGCGGCGCGAGAATGGCCAAGGCCGGAAACTATTACCGCAACCCGTGGCTTGTCTGATTTTTTACCCTCATAGGGACGTGAATATTCATTAAACGAGGTCTGCCCTTTTTCAGATATTCTGGGAAGCATTCCCATATCGGTTTCTTCTATCATTTCATAATTTGGCGCGGGCTTTAAAGGGGTTCCCCTAGGTGCGGGGGAAAGAGCCGCAAACGCATCCTTGGTGGTTGCCGGAACAACCACGCCAGCTCCGGGTGCTGCATTGCCCGTCGTAGCCCCTGCAGCTAATTCATTTAAGGTTTTTCCCTGACCAGTTCCTTGGCCCGCACCTGCACCAGATGATGTTAATGGCTGACGGCCCAAAGCTTGATCCAGCGCAAACGTTTCGGCTTCAAGGTTTTCCAGATTTTCAACCACCAGCGGAACCCTGGGATCAGGCATGGAACCGCCATCTTCAGCCGGAGCCATAACCAACCACGCTATAATTCCCAAGATGGTAGCAGCACCTGCCCCGCCGCCGCCGAACATGATTAAGCGTTTCTTTTTTTGCGCTTCTTCTTCTATTTCTTCTTCTGTGAGCTCTTCATCAAATTCGGGAATTTCTTCATCATCTAGGCCGTCATCGGAATCGTCACCTTCATCAGGTTCGTCACCGTTTTTACGCGATGGCGATGGAATGAAATCGTCTTCATCCAATTCATCTTCGTCAATTTTTTTCTTTTTCTTTTTACCAAAAAGGCCAAGCAAGCCCTTCACGGCACCAAGCTTGCCGACAATATTTGAAATCGGCCCTTTGAGTGCATCAAGCTTGAATTTAATCGGAAGCTTCATTGGTTCTCACTTGATTTCATTTCCTGATAAAGGGAAATGCCGCGAATAAGGTCACGCGCACGGGTAAGCTGATAATCTTTGGTTTCATTTTTTTTATCATCGGCTTTATCATCGTCCTTATCATCGTCCTTATCATCGTCCTTATCATCGTCCTTATCATCGTCCTTGCCATCATTGTGACCATCAACGTTTTTTGCGGCCTTTTCTTTATCTTCTTTCTTATCTTTTTTCTGGCCATTATCTTTATCTAGCGCGCCACGAAGATCTCTTTCCCGACGCAATTTTGATGGCTCGAGTGATTCAATCTTGGCCAACGGCACAATAATATCTGGCGTAATTCCAACCGACTGTATGGACCGCCCCGACGGGGTGTAATAACGCGATGTTGTTATTTTTATCGCTCCATATCCGCTTAATGGTTGGATGGTTTGAACCGAACCTTTACCGAATGATTTGGTTCCTAAAATTATTGCCCGCCCATGATCTTGAAGGGCACCTGCAACAATTTCCGAGGCCGAGGCCGAGCCGCCATTTATCATTACAACAATGGGGATTCCGCCTGAAATATCACCACGGCGCGCCTGAAAACGTTGGCCTTCTTCTGGTTTTTTCTTGGAACGAATTGAAACAATTTCACCGCTATCAAGAAACGCATCAGAAATTGAAACTGCCTGATCAAGCAACCCACCGGGGTTGGAACGAAGGTCAATAATTACTCCGCGTAATTTTCCCTTGCCCGGTTCTTTGTTAAATTTATTAAACGCTTTTTCCAAACCGACCATTGCCTGAGCATTAAATTGGGTAATACGCACATAGCCAATATCATCAACCACGTCCGACCTAACCGTTCTTATTTTTATAACCGCACGGGTAATGGTTACATCAAACGGATCCACGCCTTCGCGCAGTACCGTTAGCTTTATATCGGTTCCGACTTTCCCCCGCATTTGATCAACGGCTTCGTTAAGGGTCATTCCAATAATTGGGTTACCATCAAGATGCGTAAAAAAATCACCCGGCTTTATTCCAGCTTTGAATGCGGGCGTATCGTCAATTGGCGAAATAACTTTAACCAATCCATTTTCCATTGTGACCTCTATGCCAAGCCCACCAAATTCACCCTTGTTGTGAACCTGCATATCTGAAAATGTTTTTTTATCAAGATAGCTAGAGTGTGGATCCAAGGAATTAAGCATTCCGGAAATGGCCGATTCAATAAGTTTTTGATCATCGGTATCGTCAACATATTGGGAACGCACCCGTTCAAATACTTCGCCGAATAGATTAAGCAAGTCATACGTTTTTTTGTTGTCTGTTTCTGTTGCGTATACAGAGCCAGAGAAACTAGAAAACACAATAAAAGTACTAAGCAGCACAATTTTTAGGGTTTTATTTATCATCCTTGGTTTTTTCCTTTGCGCTGCACAAGCCATGGCAGGGGGTTAACTGGTTCATTATTGCGACGAAACTCAACATAAAGAACTGGCTGTTCACCGGTCTCATTCATAATAGCAACCGGCTCACCAGCAAGCACAGGGTTGCCCAAAATGGCATCAATCCGCCCCAGCCCTGCGAGAAGGCTATGATATCCTTCGCCGTGATCGATTATCAATAGCTGCCCATATCTACGAAATGGCCCAGAGAACACCACCTTGCCGTCAAAGGGCGATATTACCTGCGCCTGATGCATGGTTTCTATGGAAATACCCTTGCGGCTTATGCCATTTCCCAAATCCTGTCCGTAACTGCCAATTAGGGTTCCTATCACCGGAAATGGCAGTTGACCACGGGCTTTGGAAATTGATCCGATAAAACCACCCTCTCCACCCAGCGAATCGACCCCAGAATTAGCCCCGGAATTATTCATAGAATCATCCATAGAATTACCCATAGAATTATTGGGGCCGGGGGCTGTATTGATTTTTTTTATTGGCGCGGTTGTGGCAGGAACGCCCCTGCCCTCCATCCGGGCCGCTATTTCAGCCCGAGAATTTTCTATTTTGCTCAACAGCTCACGAAGTGTTTTAGCTTTTTTTGATAATTCGCGCATTTGCGAACTTGCGGCACGGCTTTTTGAAATTGCCTCTGCTCGCATTGCGGTTTTTTTCTTTATCATTGTTTCGAGAGTTTTTTGCTCGTCCTGCAAAGACCGTGACGCACTAACTAAAACAGCTCTTCTGTCTTCAATTTCGGCACGGGCAATACTTAAACCATCTAGTTCATCACGCAACGCACGCGCACTGTTTTCTAATTGCGGAACTGCCGAGCGAAGCAATATTGCACTTCGCACCATATCTTCAGGTGGCATTGGTTGAACAATAAGTGCTTCTGTTGGGGTTCGTGACATTCTTGTCAGTGCCATAACAACACCGGAAAATTGATCGCCACGCTGGCGCAAGCTATCTTCCTTTAATTTTGTAGCACGCGACATATCGGAAAGTTCATTTTCTATTTCAAAAACTTTCATTTCCTGTTCTTGTACTCGCTTTGCAGCTTTTACCATATTGACGCTTAGGTCTTTAACTTCATTTTTAAGTTTGGCTGCTTCGGCTTTAAGTTTTTTACTTTCTAATTTTTTTCTTTCGAGTTTTTTCTCGACACCTTCAAGCGATTGCGCAGAATTATTAACAGATTGCGCCTCGGCCCAAAAAGGGGCCAAGCAAGCAGTTATGAAAAATATTATTTTCAAGATAGATGCTGGCGGTCGCATTGACTGCTTAACCTTTTTTTTCAACAATAAGTGAGCGGCCATTCATTGTGTCTGGCATATTAATACCAAACAATTTTAGCATTGTTGGCGCAACGTCAATTAGCCCACCGTCATCAAGGCCAACGACCCAATCTGGTGCGCCAACCATTATTGCCGGAACCTTGTTAAGAGTGTGTGCCGTATGCGGTTGCCCGGCATGACACATTTTTTCACAGTTGCCGTGGTCTGCGGTAATTAACATTACGCCACCGGCATCAATAACTGCCCTTTCCAGTGTGGCAACACAGGAATCGAGCGATTCTACTGCCTTTATTGCTGCATCCATTACCCCGGTATGACCAACCATATCGCCGTTGGCATAATTAACGACTATGAAATCAAACTCACCCTGTTCAATTGCTTCAACCAGTTTATTGGTTACCTCGGGGGCAGACATTTCCGGTTTTTCATCATAAGTTGCAACATTTGGCGAAGGAACAAGTATTCGTTTTTCACCCGGGAAAGGTTTTTCCCGCCCGCCATTAAAGAAAAAAGTCACATGGGCATATTTTTCTGTCTCGGCAATGTGCAGCTGCTTCATACCAGCATTTGATATTAGCTCTGGTAAAATGTCACAAAGCTCAACCGATGCAAACAATGATGAAAAGAATTTTTTTAAATTATCCGAATAATTAACCATGCCCAAAAGGGACGCAAAATTAACAATTTTCGAACGGACAAAGCCATCAAAATCAGGGTCAACCAATGCATCCAATATTTCGCGCGCCCGGTCGGATCGAAAGTTTGCCATAAACAAACCATCTCCGTCATTCATCCCATCAAATCCATTTATGGCAGTGGGTTCGATGAATTCGTCCGTTGTGCCTGCGGCGTATGCAGACTTTATAACGTCTGCGGACTTGGCCGCATTATTGCCCGCACCATCAACCAGCAAATTATACGCTTTTTCTACCCTGTCCCAACGCTTGTCCCGGTCCATAGCCCAGTAACGTCCACAAATTGTGGCAACGGAAACGCCGTTCAGGTGCCTGCATTCTGATTCGAAACGTTTCATGTAATCAGCGGCACTTTTAGGTGGTGTATCGCGACCATCTAAAAAAGCGTGGACTTTTACCTCAACGCCTGCGTTGGAAATTATTGTGGCAAGGGTGCGCATGTGCCAGTGATGCGAATGCACCCCACCCGGCGAAAGCAACCCCATTAAATGACAGGTGCCGCCGGATTTTTTCAGCTTTTCTATAAAACCTAACAGTTCTTTATTTTCATCAAGGGAGCCATCATGGATGGCGGCATCAATGCGGGGCAGGTCTTGCATAATTACCCGGCCAGCACCCAAGGTCATATGGCCTACTTCGGAATTTCCCATTTGGCCATCGGGCAACCCGACATCCAGTGCCGATGCCTTAAGTTTTGATTTTGGACAGGTTTTATTGAGCCTGTCCCAATTTGGGGTGGCGCCTGCGCTTACCGCATTGCAGGTTGTCTCGTCTCGTTCGCCCCAACCATCCAATATACAAAGGACAATGGGGGTTTTTGGTGAATTAGTTTTTTTATTCATGTCTTTAATATAGCCCTTAAAGCTAGATATTCGCACCCCCAGACTTAATAACGATTTAATAACGAATTAATCCCGGTGAT
>DAOWFB010000142.1 GCA_030638205.1 Thalassospiraceae bacterium | reverse complement strand
GTTAACCGGTCTCAAAATATTATCTCGACAAAGGAAGCCGAGGCCCAGAAAAAAGCCGAGGTCGAAGGGGAGGCCGCCGTTCCAGAGGAGCCAATAGCGACTGCATTAAAGATAGATATGCTGCGGCTTGAGCTTGGCTACGGTCTTTTATCGCTTATCAACAACCCACAAGAAGGAAAGCGTCTTACCGATCAGATTAAATCCCTGCGTCGGCAAATAGCATCGGACATGGGTTTTGTTATGCCGTCGGTTCGCATACAAGACAACATGCAGCTCGAGCCCAATACCTATATTATTCGCTCGAAAGAAATTGAAACCGGGCGTGGTGATCTTAGGCCAAATATGTTGCTGGTTATGGATCCCAGAGGCGAAGAAATAACCCTACCCGGTGAGGCGACCAAAGAGCCAACATTTGGGCTTCCTGCCATGTGGATTGATAAACAAAACCGCGAAGAAGCATTGTTCCGTGGCTACACGGTTGTTGATCCGGCAACCGTTATTACCACGCATATAACCGAATCAATAAAAGATAATATGCCAGAACTGCTTTCGTACGCAGAAACAAGAAAGCTCATTGATGAAATGAGCGAAGAACAGAAAAAATTGTCAGAAGACCTTGTTCCATCGCAAATTTCCTTGGGCGGTATTCAGCGGGTGCTGCAAAACCTTCTTTCCGAACGCATATCAATTCGCGATCTTCCGACAATTTTAGAAGGCATATCAGAAGCCTGCGGCATGACGCGAAACGTAACCTTAATTACCGAACACGTTCGCGCCCGACTATCCAGACAGATAAGCGACATGAATGCCAACGAAAATGGTCTTATTGTTTTAATGTCGCTATCACCCGAATGGGAGCAAGCATTTGCCGAAGCACTGGTCGGCACAGGTGATGACCGCCAGCTTTCATTGGCACCAACAAAATTACAGGAATTTATTTCCCAGCTTCGCAATGGCTATGAACGCCAAGCAATGATGGGGGAAACCCCTGTGCTTCTTACCAGCCCCGGCGTCAGGCCGTATGTACGTTCCATCGTTGAGAGATTCCGCCCAAGCACGGTTGTGATGAGCCAAAACGAAATACACCCCAAGGCCAAAATTAAAACCGTCGGTCAGGTATAGGGTGATAGTCGGATGACAACAAAAATTGCACCAAGCCCAGCCCAACGCACCAAAGGAAGAAATATTATCGCCATAGCGTCCGGAAAAGGCGGTGTCGGCAAAACATGGCTTGCCATCACCTTGGCCCACGCCATAACAAACAAAGAACGCAAGGTTTTGTTGTTTGATGGCGATCTTGGCCTTGCCAATCTTGATATCCAGTTGGGGTTAATGCCAAAGCAAGATTTAGGCTCGGTTGTTGCGGGCAGGCTTACACTTAATCAAGCGGTGATACCGTTTCCCGCAGGCGGGTTTGATATCATTGCCGGAAGGTCAGGCTCTGGCGGGCTTGCCAATGTACCGCCATCGCGCTTGCAAATGTTGAGCGAAGACCTGACCCTTTTGGCGCAAGCGTACGATAAAATAATTATTGATTTGGGTGCAGGGGTCGAACGAACCGTGCGCCAATTAACGTCTAATGTGGGTATAGTTATTGTGGTCGCTACTGATGAACCAACTTCGCTAACCGATGCCTATGCTTTCATCAAGGTTACGCACATGGAAAGACCCAACCTTGATATTCGTATCGTCATCAATGCGGCCAATTCAACCCGCGAGGGCGAGCGCACCTACAACACCTTATTAAAAGCCTGTGAAGGGTTTTTAAAAATTTCTCCTCCTTTATTGGGCGTTATCCGACGCGACGACAAGGTTCGTGAGGCCATAAAAAGCCAGACCCCGCTGTTAACCCGCTACCCCAATTCAGAAGCCGCACAAGATGTGGAAAATATAGCCAAATTCCTAATAAAATAGACCCTCAAACCATTAGTCGGCATCATTAGTCCGCACCATTAGTTAAGTGCCATAAGTCAGGATATACTGAGGGTAATGACAACTATTTTACCACCGCCACCACCGACACCGCCGCCATCAGGGGGGGGTTCAAATGCGGCCACGCTTGTAACGCCATCGTCAGAGGTGGCCGCCCTTGCCCGTGGAGCAACCATTGAAGGTGTGGTAGCGGCCATTGTTGCCAAGAACCAGATACAAGTACAAACGGTTTTAGGAACGTTAGCGCTACAAACAGCCACCAGGGTTCCGGTTAATTCGGTCATATCATTGGTGGTAAGCCAATTACAGCCACAACAGGTGTTGCAAATAACCAGCCTTAACGGTGTCCCGCTTGCAGGCTCTGTCGCAAGTGGAGCCGCTGGAATATTGGGCGCAGGTACAGGAGGCTCAGCGACCGGAGGTGCGCCTGGCGCCGGTGGTGCTGGCACTACTTTGCCAATTATGCCCGGCACACAAGCATCAGCAACATTACTGCGCCCTGCCAACGGCATATTGCAGCCATCATCACAAACATCTTCAACTCAAACGCCCGCACCAACCACAGCGCAAACACCAGTACAGACCGCAGGAAATTCCCCAAGAAATATACCAGTAACGCCCGGCACAACGCCCGCTGGCATGCAAGCGCCAGGGCAACCATCTGGGCAAGCATCCGGAGCCAAACCTGCAGGACAGCCCGCCGGGGTAATAACACCGCAGACACCAGGTAGCCTCTCCAATGCATCCACGCAAGCATCCAGCGGCGGAACACCTTCATCGCCTACTGCGCAAACAACACCCGCTACCGGGCCATCCCAACCAGCCGGGGCCGCTGGAGCAGGAACCCAAGCTGGCATAAATGCCAAGACAATAAACACGGTGATACCTTCTGGAACACGTTTTAACGCCAATGTTATAAAGGTCGATGCCCCAACAAGTGCCCCCGCAAATCAAAGCGCTACGCCATCCCCAGCAATAAACACAGGGCAAAATACAAACGCCGTTTTAACGATGGCAAGGGGAACCATTATGACCGGAACGGTTACGGGTCTAACTTCGTCTGGACAGCCAATATTACAGCTACCATCGGCAATCATTGCGCTTGATGTTCAGGGCCGGGTGATTGTGGGCAGCAAAATAACCATCGAAATAACCGGCGATGCCCAAGCGCCAAAACAAACAACTGCGGCAAGCGCCTTAATACAAGCAGGTGGACGCGAGACATTTGTTAAATCAAACAGCTGGAATTCACTTAATGAAGCGTTGAAGGCTATCGAAATTGCCGATCCCGGGAGATTTAATCAAATAATACAAAACGTGATGCCGCAAGTCGGAAGCAAACTTTCATCGCAGATACTTTTTTTTATATCTGCCCTACGTAGCGGTGATATTAAAAACTGGCTGGGGGAAACCCCTGTTCGCTTGATAGAGCGTGAACGCCCGGGATTGCTGGGACGCATTGGAAATGAATTTCAGGCCATGGGTAAACTTGCCGATGATCCATCAAATGGTGACTGGCGCATGGCAATGATCCCCCTCTATCACAATGAAAGGGTCGATAGAATAAGGCTCTATCAACGCAATGCCCGGAATAAAAATAAAGACAACGACGATGGAAAAAGATTTGTCCTTGATTTTGATTTATCAAAACTTGGTCATATGCAGATAGACGGTCTGGTAAAATCTGATGATTCGAGAGTTGACGTAATTATCCGCACCGAAAAATCTCTAGGCCGTAAAGCACAGATGGAAATAGCACAAATATATAACGACGCCGCTGAACTTACTGGAATTGGCGGCGGTATTGCGTTTCAGTCATCACCCGGTAACTTTGTTGAATTCCCATCAATGACTGAAAACACAGACCACGATGGACTAATTGTCTGAAGGATTTTAAAAATAATGGATATTACTACCAGAAGAAATATTCTCGAATGTAAATCTAATCCCGATAGCGGTATTGACTACATGGTCAACATGGAAGGTCATATTGATAAAGAAAACGCAACCAGAACTGTTGTGTTACTAAGATACGTTCCAGACAAGCTTGTCCTTGATGCGGGATCGTTTGGGGTTTATCTAGATAAACTTGGTGCTATTGGCTGGGATGTTCCGGAAGATCTTGCCGTAACAATTATTTCAGACATTAATAATGAATTGGTTCCGCGTTGGGTTCGAATATCTGTAAGCGCACCTGACCTTGCCCACCCTGCGGTTGATACCCATGGCGTAGTCTTAGAAGACCGTCAACCAAAATGGGATAACCCCGGATTGCTATCGCGGCTAAAACAAATCTAATAATTTAAGGAATCAAGCGCGCTTCTTTGTGGTGCGTTTGTTAGCGGCTTCGCGAATGCGGCTTCTGTGCATAGAAAGACCAACTTCATCAAGAACAGCTTGCTCAAGCCTGTTTTGTTCTAGGCGTTCGCGTTGCTCGCGATTTCGTTGAACGGTTTCATATTTTTTAAGGTCGCGATATGATTCTGCCAGCTCTTCACGTGCGCCAAGAATTACATGGCTCATTTGTGCCAATGAATCTTGAAGATTTTCTCGCCTCTGAATTACCTGCTTGGCAAAATTAGCATAAGCAAGTCCGCCTTCGGCTGGATTTTCGGCTGCTGCTTTTTGCTCGACCACCAACTGCTCTTCCAGATTGGCAATTTGTGCACGAAGCTCATCCTCAAGGCGTTGCAGCTCGGTCAGCTTGCGCCTTTTTTCATCCACGTTCCATTCGTGGAGACGAATAAGGTTTTTAATATTGGCCGCCAGTTTCAAGCCCTCTTAACAAATTGCTCCGTCTTTTGACGGTTATATTATGTACACAAAATTGTTACCTGATGAGCATGAACAAAATACTAACTCCGGCTACTTATTCACCGGAACTGTCATTTTTTTCAGGATTTTCTTCTGTTTTTTGTTCAGGTGCAGATCCGGGAACCAACTGAGGCTGCTCTTGCGGCATCGGCATGACCTGATCCATTGATGCATTTACTGGTGTGTCATATGACATGGATTGTGGGGCCTGTGGAGATTGTGAGGCCTGTGGGGCCTGTGGGGCCTGTGGGGCCTGTGGTGGGGCTGGCTGTATTACCTGCTGCGGCAATGCCGGATCAGGCATATCCAATACTGCGGCCAACATGGCATAGCTTTGGGCAATATTGGTATGGTCTGATTTTCCCTGAGCCAAAAATTCATCCAGCCCAGCATGATAATGAATGGCCTCATCAATAGCCGGATCGGTGCCTTGGCGATATGCCCCCAGACGAATGAGTTCGGCCATATCTTCATAAGACGCCATTAATTTCTTGGCCCGGTCAACCAGCGCGTTTTCTTGCTCAGTGTTGCAATCTGGCATGGTTCTAGAAATGCTTTTCAATATATTTATTGCCGGATGATGCCCGCGCTCGGCAATGGCCCGGTCCAAAACAACGTGACCATCAATAATTCCACGCACCGCATCGGCAACCGGTTCGTTATGGTCGTCGCCTTCGACCAAAACCGTAAATAGGCCAGTTATAGTTCCCTGACCATCGATGCCGGGGCCAGCGCGCTCCAACAAGCGCGGCAATTCTGAAAATACCGACGGGGTGTATCCTTTGCTTGCGGGTGGCTCGCCCACCGATAGTGCTATTTCGCGCTGGGCCATGGCAAAGCGGGTAATGCTATCCATAAGACAAAGAACATCCCTGTTTTGGTCGCGAAAATATTCTGCCACCGCAAGGGTGGTGTATGCCGCCTGTCGGCGCACCAATGGCGGCTCATCCGATGTGGCAACCACCACCACCGAACGTTTCATGCCCTCTTCGCCTAAATCATCTTCGATAAATTCGCGTGCTTCGCGACCGCGCTCACCAATCATGCCTATTACGCTGACCTCGGCACTGGTATGGCGTGCCATCATCGAAAGCAATGATGATTTACCAACACCGGATCCAGAAAAAATACCCATACGTTGGCCCTTGCACACGGTCAAAAACGCATTCATGGCACGGATGCCAAGATTTATTTTTCCGCTAACGCGTCTGCGCATTTGTGCTGGCGGCGGTTGGTTTTGCACCGGGTAGCCGACCTTGCCGCTAGCAAGTGGGCCTTTGCCATCTATTGGTTCGCCAAAGGCATTTACCACACGGCCAAGCCACCCTTCATGGGGATAAATTACCGCTTCTCTTGAGCCGACCTCAACCTTACAGCCCAAGCCAACGCCAACAAGTGGGCCAAAGGGCATTAATAATGCCCTGTCGTCCTTAAACCCAACAACCTCGCACTGAATGATTTTTCCACCCCGCGCCACAATATGGCAATGATCGCCGATGGAGAAGCTTCCCTCGACACCCTCTACCTCAACCATCATGCCAATAACGCCAGCGACCTGACCAAACACCTGAAAATCAGGCAGGCGATCGATTTCGTTTATGATGTTGTTGATAAATACTGCCACTGCTTTTCCTATAAGGAGCCTTCACTTATGGGCCATGGGATAGGCTTCAAGAATCAGGCCCTATAAATATGCTTCATAACCATAGCAAAAGGGGGTTTATTTGGCTTAAATCTCACATATTTTAGACTTTATTTTTGCTAATATCACCCTACTAATTGGCAAAAACCCAGCAATTTAGCCAAAAATGCTAAAAATCAATAAAAAAAGGTAAAAAAACACTATCACTTGGCATCTTGTATGATACCTCTACTACATCTATGGTTAACGCAGGGTATATATAGGGAGCAGTTTACAATGCGGGTTCTTCTAGTAGAGGACGATCCAGTCACCGCCAAAAGCGTTGAGCTGATGCTTAAGTCAACCGGTATGGTGGTGGATACCACCGACATGGGCGAAGATGGCCTCGAAATTGGCAAGCTTTATGATTACGACATAATCATTCTTGATCTTATGTTGCCAGACATGGATGGGTTGGAAGTATTGCGACGCCTGCGCGATGCGCGGGTTGAAACGCCAGTTCTTATTCTTTCCGGACTTACAGAATCGGAAATGAAGGTAAAAGGATTAGGAAGCGGGGCAGACGATTATCTGACTAAGCCGTTCGACAAAAACGAATTGCTAGCCCGCATACAAGCCATTGTCCGTCGCAGCCAAGGACACGCGCAGTCGATAATTAAAACCGGCAAGCTTAGCGTAAATCTAGATGCCAACACGGTAGAGGTTGGCGGACAAACCGTTCATCTTACCGGCAAAGAATATGGCATCCTTGAATTACTTTCTCTGCGCAAGGGCACGACCTTGACCAAAGAAATGTTCCTTAACCATCTTTATGGTGGAATGGATGAGCCAGAACTTAAAATCATTGATGTATTTATATGCAAGCTTCGCAAAAAACTATCCGAAGCAACCGATGGTGAAAATTATATAGAAACAGTATGGGGCCGCGGTTATGTTTTGCGTGATCCTGATGAGCAGGCACCGGAAATACGTGAAGCAAGCGCTTAAAAAATTAAGTCTTGTTTTAAAAAAATAAAAATGCGCTCTCTTTTTACAGGGGGCGCATTTTTTTATTTTGCCATACGCCTAACCAGCCAGACTATCATCGCATTTCACCAAACGATAAGCGCCGTGAGAACCCGGAACGGGGGCAAAATCATCGCAAATGCCGATAGTAGATTCTGAGCCGCCTAAAAAAACAACACCGTCAGGTGTTAATATGGAACCTATATTTTCCAAAACCCGTTTCTTTGTTTCAACATCAAAATAAATTAGGACATTGCGACAAAAAACCACATCAAACTTTCCAAGGGATTTAATATCATCAAGTAAGTTAAAATATTTGAATTTTACTATATCAATAATATCTTTGTTTAGATCCCAGCCCTCGCCATTCTGGGTGAAGTATTTTAACAATCTCTCAATTGGCAGGCCCCGCTGTGTTTCCAATTGAGAAAAAGACCCCTTTTTAGCCTTTTTTAAAATATCATGAGATATATCTGTAGCCAGAATTTCATATTGCCACGATGATAATTCATTTTTTTTATCTGAAATTAACATTGATAAAGAATATGGCTCCTGCCCGGTGGAACACGCAGAACACCATATTCTGAATTTTTTATTGTTTGATCTACGATTAATTATCTCAGGCAAGATCTTTTCTGAAAATATGCTAAACGGGGTTCCGTCCCTAAAAAAAAGGGACTCGTTTGTGGTCATTGCCTCTGTAATTTCGACGGCAAAAATCTCATCGCCGCTTTCTTTTAGTCTTTTAATCAAATTATCGATTGTATCAATGCCGTGCCTACGGGCCACGGGAAGCAGCCGCGTTTCAATCAGATATCCTTTGTCAGGTGTAAGCACTAGGCCAGATCTGGCCTTTAAAAATTTACCTAGAAACTCAAAGTTTCTTTGATCCATATATTATTTTCTGGCTATAAAATTCATAACGTACCCAGCCAATTCCTCAACCGGAAGTACCGCGCTACAAATACCAGCCGTCGCCACCGCACCGGGCATCCCCCAGACAACGCTGGTTTTTTCATCCTGCGATATAACCGTTCCGCCGGCATCAACTACTACCTTGGAGCCTTTTTCGCCGTCATTGCCCATTCCGGTCAATATTACGGTAATAACACGGGCGCCGAATACCTTGGCGACACCTCTAAGCATTGGGTCAACCGCAGGACGGCAAAAATTTTCCGGTGGATCCTGATTTATATTAACAATCCTATCGACACCTTTTTGCGCCACAACCATATGAAAATCGCCCGGCGCCAACAATATTTTTCCAGCTACCAAACGGTCGCCATCTTCAGCTTCCTTGCACTCCCATCCGGTCATGCGGGTAATGTGCTCGGCCAAAATAGTGGTAAAGGTAGCGGGCATATGCTGGGTTATGACAATTGGAACGTTAATATTTTTACCCAAAGACTTTAAAAATGCGAATAGCGCCTGCGGCCCACCGGTAGAGCTACCGATTGCTAGTATATCAGGCTTCATGGTCCCTGGCTCACGTAAGGTTACCTTGGAACTATCGCGCAATTCCCACTTGGCAGGAATTTCTGCTTTTGCATCGGTGCTTACGGATTTTCTTGCAACAACTGGTGCATCCTTGCGTTCCGATACTGTTCCGCCCACTTGCTTGCGGCGCAACGCACCAAAGTTTTTAACCTTTTCCAATAAATCGCGGCGAAAATCACTTCCCCCGCTAATTTCACGCGAGGTTGACGGTTTGGGCACATAATCAGTCGCGCCCATACTCAGCGCCTTGATGCTAACCTCGGCGTTTCGTGCCGTAAGTGTGGATGCCATAATTATTTTTACGGTTTTGTCTATTGCAATTAGCTTGGGTAACGCGGTCAAGCCATCCATTACCGGCATTTCGATATCAAGAATAATTACATCAACTGAATTGCGCTCAAGACTATTTACCGCTATCTGACCATTGCCAACAGATGCGATCACACTAACGTCTTTGTCAGATTCCAGCATTCTGGTAATAAGCCCGCGGATAACGGCAGAATCATCAACCACCATCACCCTAATTGGGCCAGAAGTCTCTGCGCTGTTGGCTGTAGTCGCCACTTATTATTCCAGTATCCAGAGATTTAATCAAAATGTTATGCCACGTTTATATGCGGGTAATTATATTTTACAAAAGACCAACTTGTGAGAATTTAGCTTGAATAATATCGCTATCAAACGGCTTCATTATGTATTCGTTTGCGCCAGCTTCTATTGCTTCTTGTATGTGTTCAATATCATTTTCTGTAGTACAAAAAACAACTATAGGCTTGTCGCCGCCGGGCAGCTTGCGTAATTCGCGAAGAAATTCAATCCCGCTCATTACTGGCATGTTCCAATCCAATAAAACCGCGTCCGGCATTCCTGCTTTACAGGAATCTACTGCCTGCTGCCCATCGGCTGCCTCGCTGGTTTCAAATTCAAGATCCGTTAGTATTTTTTTCGCAACCATGCGAATAACTTTTGAATCATCGACTATTAAACAAGATTTCATATCAAAACACCGTAAACTTAATATTCAGGATCAAAAAGGCCGCCCCAATCTATATTATGGCCTGCACATTACTAGGCATTACCCTATTATTAATAAGGCATTATTGGGGAAAAAAGAACCCCCTTAAGCGTTTGGGTGTCTATTACAAGGTTACACTGGCAACGGTTTGGGCCAATGAGCGCACCAATTCGTCACGGTCTGCCTTGGCCACATAGTCTTTAAAGCCAGCTTCCTTGCCACGTTCAAAATCTTCGTCAGTGGTTTTGGCCGAAAGTGCAACCATGGGTATTTCTCCCCAGCGTTGGTCTTTTTGAACCTCACCTGCAAATTGAAACCCATCCATTACCGGCATTTCGATATCACTAATAATAACATCAAAGCTTACTCCGCGTTCACGTAGGGCAAGCGCATCCGCTGCTGATTCCACTGTAGTAACCTTGAACCCTGCAACCGAAAGAATAGGAGAAAGAAGGTTGCGGAAAAACTGACTATCATCAACCAACAAAACACGTTTGCCGTGGATATTCCCGCCGCGACCTTCTCCTACGCCGAACCAGTCAGAAAATGCCCTGGTCAGGTAGAATCCGGCATCAATAACATCGGTAGCCCGGCCATCAATTACTGCCGAGCCAATTAGGCCATCGTGATTTGATGATATTTCTACTTTCAGTTTGTCCTCAACAATATCTACTATATCGTCAACCACCAAACCCATGGAGCGTTCTTTTTCTGAAAATACTAAAACTGCTTGGCGTCCATCTGCTTTCCATTCGTGGTCAGCGTTAAATGGTATTAACGGCATAAGTTGGCCGCGATATTGAACCATATGTTCGCCATGAGTAATTTCGACCTCTGCCATATCAATCTCTTCGAGGCGGGCAATAAGCGCCAAAGGCACTGCTTTTAATTCATCGCCGCCAGCACGGAAGATAAGCATCGATGACCGCTCATCGGCATCTGCCGCTACGGCCGCCTTCGCCTGGTCTTCGGCGTCATCGCCACCGCCAGCCGCATCACCGGTAGAAGCAGCAATGCCATTGGGGTCAATGATCATTATAACCGATCCATCACCAAGGATTGTGTTACCTGAATAAAACGGGATATCGCGCAATACCGGAGATGTGGGTTTAACCACAATTTCCTCTGTATCAAAAACACGATCCACAATTATACCGAATGTATATGTACCTACCTGCATAACGATAATGAACATTTCTTCATCGCCATGAATGTCCCTGTCTTTGGGGCTGGAAAGTTTCAAAAGATCGCCAAGATGAACCAATGGCAACAAACGGTTACGAAGACGCAGAACCGGGCTTTCATTGATTATTTCAATATTATATTCTGAACTGCTGGACGCCCGAACCAACTCGAGAACGCTTATTTGCGGAACGGCAAATTTTTCGCCACAGCTTTCAACTATAAGTCCGGATACGATAGCCAAAGTAAGTGGAATTTTAATGGTAAACGTCGTGCCAACACCTTCGGTTGATACAAGCTCGATAGCGCCACCAATTTTTTCAATATTGGTGCGAACCACATCCATGCCAACACCACGGCCTGACACACTTGTCACTGCGGCGGCGGTTGAGAAGCCGGCCTTAAAGATAAACTGTTGAATTTGGGTATCGCTCATGCTTTCAAGCTCGGAATCGGTGACCAGGCCATTTTCCAAGCATTTTTCACGGATGCGATCCATGTTCAGGCCTTTGCCGTCATCACGGATTTGAATAATTATATGGCCGCCTTCGTGATAGGCCTCCAATACGATGACGCCTGTTTCTGGTTTGCCTGCGGCCAAACGATCGGGTGTAACCTCAAGCCCATGATCGGCAGAGTTACGCACCATGTGGGTTAGAGGGTCTTTAATAAGGTCAAGAACCTGACGATCAAGTTCGGTTTCGGCACCCAACATTTGAAGGTCAATTTTCTTGCCCGTTTCAATGGCCAGATCGCGAACAATACGCGGCAGTTTTGACCACGCATTACCAATGGGCTGCATGCGGGTTTTCATAACACCCTCTT
>DAOWFB010000118.1 GCA_030638205.1 Thalassospiraceae bacterium | reverse complement strand
GTGTGTAGCCAGCCATCAATAATTGCTTTGTTTGTGGCTTTTTCGTTTCGCCAGTAACCATTCATAAGCAATTCACCGCGAACAATTATTTCACCGTCATCGGCAATGCGAACTTCGGTATTGGGAACTGGTGGGCCAACCGTGTGCATTTTAATATTTGCTGGCAAGTTGGCGCTGATAAGCGGCGCAGATTCAGTTTGGCCATAACCTTGTAAAATCCTAACGCCAAGGGCGTGAAAAAATATTCCAATTTCCGGGTTTAACGGCGCACCGCCGGAAATAAACGCTTTTAGCTTTCCACCAAAGCGAGCTTTAACTTTTTTCCGCACTAGCTTATCTAACAGCTTGTTCAGTATGCTTTCACCAGCACTTAAGCTGTTGGGATCGTGGTAAAGCCTTGTTCCAAATTCCAGCGTTTTCATGAAAAGTTTTTCTTTTAAGCCACCTTGCTGTTCAATGCCGCGCATTATGCGTGAATGCATGCTTTCATAAAGCCGTGGAACCGATAAAATTATGGTGGGATGGGCTTCGCCCATGTTTTTTGCCAATGTTTCTATGCCTTCGGCGTAATATATTTCTGCACCAATGGATATGGGAAAATGCATTCCGCCAATGTGTTCATAAGAATGTGAAAGCGGTAAAAAGCTAAGAAACACATTATTTTTATGGCCAAGGTCTTTAGTAACGACTTGCGCACCGTGGCAGTTATGCAGCAATGCGCCATGGCTTAGCATCACACCCTTTGGTGTTCCACCAGTGCCGGAAGTATAAATTATGCACGCCGTATCGGTGCGTTTAAGCTTTTTAGCCTCTTCAATAAGGTTTAACTGTTCACCACGGCTACGCTTTACTGCCGCATCCCATGTCATTACCTCAACATCGATACTTTGTTTGATGTCCACTGGTTCCATGGTGATTGCAAATTTAGTACTTTCAGAAAGATGGGCTGCTGAGAAAACTTTTTCGGCAAGCTTGGCAGTTGAAATAATTACGCCAGACGCTTCGCTGTCTTCTAGAATATGAATATGATCATCAACCGTATTGGTGGTGTACGCTGGGACCGCAATACCGCCTGCGGCAATAATGGCTAATTCGGCAATGGCCCATTCCGGTCTGTTTTCAGATACAATTACAACGCGCTCACCATTCTCGATGCCAAGCGCCCGCAAAGCCCGCGCCATCTCGGTTACCTTGGCCGCAGTCTCTCGCCATGTGGTGGGCCTGTATTTGTCGTTGACTTTGTGCCATAGAAACGGTTTTTCCCCCATGTTTTCAACTTGGTTTAAAAACATTTCTATTAGATTTGGTGTTTCCCTTACGTCCATCCCCGATTCTCCCCTTGTTTTTTTATCGTTTGCTTGTATTTACAATCTTAAATCATTATCCAAATTAACTAGGCCACATCAAATAGGAAAAATAATGTCGTCAAAGCTTGAAAATCTCCCCAGATGGAACCTCGGCGATCTCTATTGCGGCCCCCAAGATACGGCGTTGGAAAATGACCTTGTTCTTGCCGATAAGCTGGCTGGCGATTTTCAGTCAGTTTATCAGAATAATCTGGCGCAACTAGATGCTAAGAAATTTGGCTCCGCCATAAATGACTATGAAGCTATTTCCGAGCTGTTGCAAAAGGCTATCAGCTATGGACAGCTATTATTTACGGTAAATATGGACGATGGCGATATTACGCGGTTTTATCAGACCTTGCAGGAGCGTATAACCGATATTTCCACTAAAACTTTGTTCTTTACCCTAGAAATTAACCGCCTTTCCGATGAAAAAATCGAAAGCCTGATGGCGGGGGGCGGTGATGCCGCCCGTTTCCGGCCATGGATAAATGAGATACGCCTCTTTAAAAGCCACCAGTTAAGCGATGAGCTGGAAATGTATATTCATGAAAAATCCGTAAGCGGCAAGACAGCATGGGTTCGGTTGTTTGAAGAAACATTTTCAGAAATGCGTTTTGATGTTGATGGGGAAAAATTAGCACAGTCAGATGTGCTTAATCTGCTAAGTGACAAAGATGGGGCAAAGCGTAAATCAGCTGCATTGGCGTTTGGTAAAACCCTTTCAGAAAATATTCGCCTTCTTGCGCTTATTACAAACACCCTTGCCAAAGAAAAAGAAATTGATGACCGTTGGCGTAAATACGCGCGCCCGGTTTCAAGTCGTAATCTTGCAAATCAGGTTGAGGACGAAGTGGTTGACGCACTTGTTTCTTCTGTGAGCGCATCTTATGAAAATTTGTCGCATAGATATTATAAATTAAAATCTAAATGGTTTGGCTGTGATGCGCTGGATTATTGGGACAGAAATGCACCGCTTCCGTTTGATGATGCTGCACTTTTTTCATGGGATGATGCTAAAAATACGGTTCTTTCGGCGTACGAAGCTTTCTCGCCTGAAATTGCAAAAATCGCTGATCGTTTTTTTGAAAACAACTGGATAGATGCAGCGCCCGACGAAGGAAAAGACGCCGGTGCATATTCGCATCCGGTAGTACCTAGCGCGCATCCATACATATTGATGAATTTTCATGGAAAATCTCGCGACGTAATGACCCTTGCTCACGAACTTGGCCACGGCGTCCATCAGGTTCTGGCGGCAAAGCAAGGAACCCTGATGTCCGATACCCCGGTTACCACCGCAGAAACCGCATCGGTGTTTGGTGAAATGCTTACATTCAGAAGCATGGTAGATGGCACAAGCGATCCATTAAAGAAACGTGTTTTATTGGCCGGCAAGGTCGAGGACATGCTTAACACTGTCGTTAGACAGGTAGCATTTCATGAATTTGAAACCGTGGTCCATGCCGAGCGTAAATCGGGCGAGCTTTCGCCGGAACGCCTGTCGGAGATTTGGCTTGATGTTCAATCTTCGAGCCTTGGCCCAGCTATCAAACTTGATAGCTCGTATGGTAGCTTTTGGTCGTACATTCCTCATTTCGTGCACACACCATTTTATGTTTATGCCTATGCATTTGGTGATTGTTTAGTGAACTCGCTTTACGATGTGTATTTAACCAATCCCGATGGGTTTCAGAAAAAATACATTGAAATGCTTTCATCCGGCGGAACCATGCGCCATGCTGAACTCTTGGCCCCATTTGGGCTGGATGCGGCCAATCCAGATTTTTGGAAACGGGGATTGGGCGTTGTAAGCGGCTTTATAGACCAGCTTGAAGAAATGGAAGCGGGCGCTGATTAATGCCACGTATTTGGCCCTATGAAGGGGCGAGGCGAGTGTGCTAATAATCAGTAACTATATAAATATTAAAGGGTTAATCCGGAAATGAGTGATACTGGCCAACAGCCGGGGCAAGGCCCGGGACAGGGCATAGGCGGCGACGGCACCATGAATGTGTCGCAGCGTTCCACCTCTGCGACCAAGGCAATCATCAAGTCGATGCTCGACCTAATGATGAGCCACAAATTGCTGACCCGAGAAAATCACACCCCGGAACTGGACGCTGCGGTTAAGGAGCTGGTGCGTGAAATTGAAACCATTATACGTACCAATCTTTTGAATTTTGGCAATCAAGTATCAGAACAGACAAAGGCATCGGCACCAGCCAGCGTTGCCGCGCCAAAACAGGAATCTGGCAACCGGACAAAATTTTTGCTTCGTCTTATTGCCGGGCGTTTTTCGCACCTGTTTGCCAGCAAAGATGGCAATTCAATTTTGCCGCGCGAAATCGTCATGGCCTTTGATGATTATATGGTCAAGCTTTTGGGTGAGGTTCTCTACGAAGAACTAAACGGCGAAGCGGGCGAGCTTCTTTCGTGGTTTGATACCGATGATGATGATCTTATCTGGCGTGAAATTGGTGAAAATGACAGGCACAAACGTTTTGCCTACAACATCCTAATAAGAATTTTGCTTAAATTTGAAGATTTTAAATGGGCGCGTAAAAATTTTATTTCTATCGTCAATAATTATACCGAAGCAAAATCTGGATTTATGTTTGAAGACAAGCATTTTCAGTTACTTTTTAACGCCTTGTTTTCTGAAATTTTCAAGGTTATGTGGGATGACGATGAAATGGTAAAGCTGGACTTTATGTTTGGCGGTGGCACCGCGGATAAAATTGATAACATTCGCGAAGCATTCAAAACTTACAAAGCTGCATGGCAAAAACGTCAAGCCGAGCTTGGTTAAGGCTGTACCTGTTTTTATGTTTGCTTATTCGGCAGGTATTTTACAGGGAACATTACACACACTTTTCAGGTTTAACACCGGACCGTGCTTTAGCGGAACAATCTGTATGGGCGCAAAGCTACCATCACGGGAAAGATAAAAATCAAACGCGGCACCAGTCCAGAATTTTTTGTGGCGTTTTTTAAACCCCGCAACTGGTCGCGGCGTTATACGCATATGATAGGTATTGTGTTTTTTATCGCCAACGGTACGGGTGGCAAGCCCCAAGTATTCAACATCAAAATCAAACCTTCTTCTGCCATCAAAGCCTTTAATGGTAAAATGATCTGGCCCACCTTTTAGGTGCTCTCCTATGCCGGAAATGGATTGAACAATAGCGGTAACCGGGTCAACCACGCCCAGCAACATTTCATCTGATACCTTGTCTAGTTTTTCCGGGCCTTTATCTTTGGGGTTCCATTTTTTTAATTTACCCGGCAACGGTCTTGTCCCGGTGGTAGCCTCTGCCGGGTCTGTTTTTGCCCCATCAGTTTCGTAAGGGAACAAAATCTCTACCCAGCGAAAATGTTTGCGGTTGGAATAATCGGTTCGATATTTGGCGGGAAGGTATATTTCACCATCCACCACCTTGCCGCTGCTTGATGCCTTGAGCGCCAAATTGGAGACAAAGCGGGCAAATCCCCTGGTTTCCACTTTCAGGCGGTTATCGAACTTGCCATCATGGTTTTGCATGGAAAGGGTTAAATCGGCCACATGTAGCCCACCCCAGTAGACTTCAAATAAAAGGTGGGTGGCGCCATTTGCTTTATTATTTGCCGCTTTTGCCCAGTCTACGGCTACAAAGTTGAGCAGCGCAGCCAATATAAGCATATGGAGCAACTGAAAAGCGTGACGTGGCATGGATTTATTAATCATGGGCTGATAATAAAACAAAATGCTGCCAATGGAATAAAAAGGTATTTTTGGACGATAAAATCTTCAAATATTTCTAGTTATTAATAGTGGGGCTTGTTAAATAACACTGATGGGGGCATAAAAAGTTCCCGAAATG
>DAOWFB010000104.1 GCA_030638205.1 Thalassospiraceae bacterium | reverse complement strand
TTTAAATCGTCATACGCGCTCTCGTCATTAATAACCGCGATAGATTCACCTAGCTTGATGGCCTGTTCTGCCAACAGCTTCCAATTAGTTCCAGCCGTCAATGCCTCGACCGTGAATGCGTCCCGGTTATTTTCAAGCAAGTCGACCGTATTGCAACCAATGGAGCCGGTTGAACCAAGCACGCTTACACTACGAGGATTGGCACTACGAGGATTGGCGCTACGAGGATTGGCACTACGAGGTTGCATGCCCTCAAGTGGTGCGGAAACAGTGTTTTCGGATGAAATTGCGCTGCTCATGGGATTACGTTGCCCCCCGAACTTAGGTTTATCAAGGCCAATGCCATGGCCGCCGCCATCAAACCATCCACGCGGTCCAGCAGGCCGCCATGACCAGGAATAATGTTTCCGGAATCCTTGACCCCAAAACGTCGTTTCATGGCAGATTCCAACAGGTCGCCGCCTTGGGAAATGGCCGCCAATACCGCCGCCAACACCGAAACACCAAAACCGCCCTCAAGACCGAATGCGCTCAACACACCAAACGATCCCCCAATCGCTAGCGCCACGCCGCCAAAAAATCCCGACCATGTTTTGTTGGGGCTGATGGATGGTGCCAGCTTCGGCCCGCCCAGCGCACGCCCGAACACATAGCCGCCAATGTCGGTGGCCCATACCACCACCATCAGCCATATCAGTGTGAGCTGTCCCCACTCCGGGTCCACGCGCAGCCAGAACAGCGAATAAATAGCTAATGCAATATACACAGCGCCCGCATTGCGCCATAAGCTAGCTCGCTTGGTAATACGGACCCATTCGAAAATCGCAATCAATGTCGCCAGCGTAATCAGGATTAGAAAAGGGATACCGCCGTTAAAAACCGCCCACAAGACCGGTGGCGCCAACACCAGTGCCGACACAATGCGGGGGATCAAGGTGCTTTTGGGTTCTTCAGCCACTGACTTTGCCATACCTGCGATCACGCGCACCGAACTCGGCAAGCGCAGCATTAAAATCTTCGGCCGAAAAATCAGGCCATAGAGTATCTATGAAAATAAACTCTGAATAAGCGGTTTGCCATAAAAGGAAATTGCTTATTCGCTTTTCGCCTGATGTTCGTATTAAGACATCAGGGTCGGGAATGTCGGATGTTTCCAAAAATCCAGAAAACATTTCTTCATTAATTTCTGAAATATCAACGCTGCCGTCAATGGCTTTTGTGGCGATGGATTTGGCGGCTTCGACTATTTCGGCGCGTCCACCATAAGAAAGTGCAATAACCAACGTTATTTTACTATTTTCCCTGGTTCTGTCTTCGGCACCGGAAATAAGTTCCTGTATATCATCCGGCAAAAGCTGACGATTGCCAATTACCTTGAGGCGCACACCATCTTTTTCCAGCGATTTAACCTCACGCTTAAGATAAAACCGCAACAGCCCCATAAGGTCCGTAACCTCTTCATCCGGGCGGTTCCAATTTTCAGATGAAAATCCAAATAATGTAAGATAAGAAACGCCAGCATCGGCTGCCGCACGAACTGCCTTGCGGGCGGCCTCTGCACCACGTTGGTGTCCGGCACTACGCGGAAGGCCACGAGCTTTTGCCCAGCGGCCATTACCATCCATAATAATGGCAACATGAACTGGCGGGGGGCCGTCTTGCCCTTGTTCGTTTGGCCCTTGTTCGTTTGGCCCTTGCTCGCTTAAATTAGCGGCTGATTCAATTTTTGCGGACATCTGGATTGAGACCTTCACCTAAACCTGCATTATATCTTTTTCTTTTTGCGCCAAGGTATCGTCAATTTTTTTAATAAAATCATCGGTCAATTTTTGAATTTCGTCTGAATACTGGTGCTGAGCATCTTCTGAAATGTGATTGTCCTTTTCCATTTTTTTCAGCTCATCCATTCCATGACGGCGCACATTTCGAACTGAAACGCGGGCTTCCTCGGTGTATTTGCCAGCAATTTTGGCAAGTTCTGCACGACGCTCTTCGTTTAGTGGGGGGATTGGAATACGCACTAACTGCCCATCAACAGCCGGGTTAAGGCCAAGACCGGAATCAATAATCGCTTTTTCAACCGATTTAACCATTCCCTTGTCCCAAACCTGAACCGAGATCATTCTTGCTTCGGGAACACTTACCGAACCAACCTGATTTAGCGGCATATCAGAGCCATATGCATTTACAACAATCGGATCAAGTAGGCCTACCGAAGCGCGTCCGGTTCTTAGCCCTGAAAATTCCTTGTGCAGAACATCAACCGCGCCTTCCATGCGCCTGCCAATATCATCCTTCAGTCCTTTTATGTTAGCTTCAGCCACTTTTCCGCTTCCTTCCAAAAAAATCACTCAACAATTGTAAATGTTCCGTTGCCATTAACTACATCTGCAAATGCACCGGAATCTTTTAGTGAGAACACCAAAATTGGTAAATCATTATCCCGCGCCAAGGCAATGGCCGATGTATCCATCACACGAAGATCCTGCGCTAACACATCTTGATAGCTAAGTTTTTCATAGCGTGTGGCGTCTGGATTTGTTTTTGGGTCAGCCGAATAAACACCGTCAACTTGAGTGCCTTTAATCAACGCATCGCATCCCATTTCGGTTGCGCGCAAGGCGGCGGCGGTATCGGTGGTAAAAAACGGATTTCCGGTTCCGGCGGCAAAAATAACCACTCGGCCCTTTTCAAGATGCCTTATGGCGCGTCTGCGAATAAATTGCTCGCAAACCATGTCCATGGGTATTGCTGACTGAACCCGGGTGCTAATTCCAATTGCCTCTAGTGCGCTTTGCATGGCAAGGGCGTTCATTACGGTGGCCAGCATCCCCATGTAATCGGCAGAGGTACGCTCAATATTGCCAGCGGCAGTGGAAACCCCACGAAAGATATTGCCGGCCCCTATTACCAGGGACAGCTCAACACCCATATCGTGGACGACCTTAATTTCACCGGCAATACGCTCAACGGTTGGGGCATCAAGGCCAAATTCCTTGTTGCCCATAAGCCCTTCACCGGAAAGCTTTAGCAGAACACGTTTGTATTTGACGGACTTTGCCATATTCACCCCTGTTTTGCCGTGGCCTCACATTTTGATTCTATGTGGGATAATAGCCTATTACATGCGTATTAGGCCTTTAAAAAAAGGGGCAGAACCTGATTTAAGGCCCTGCCCCTGATTTTTTAGACTTATCAGCCGCTAACCGCGGCGGCCACCTCGGCGGCAAAATCTTCTTCTTTTTTCTCGATGCCTTCACCAAGGCCAAAACGGGTGAAAGACTTGATTGCCAAGCCATCACCGGCGGCTTCAACCGCCTTTCCTACCTTGCTTTCACCATCAATAACGAAAGTTTGCTCCAAAAGGCAGACTTCTTCGTAAAACTTGCGAATACGGCCTTCGATCATTTTTTCAATGATATTTTCTGGCTTGCCTGATTCCCGCGCCTGCTCGGTCAAAACGGTTTTTTCCCGCTCAACAATTGATGGGTCAAGGTCGTTCTGACTTAAAGATTGTGGGTTGGTGGCGGCAACATGCATTGCCACCTGTTTACCAATGGTATCAGCGGCTGATGTATCGGCACCTGATGTGGCGACAAGAACACCAATTTTGCCAAGCCCGGGGGCGATTGCCCCGTGGACGTAGCTGGAAATAACACCACCATCAATGGCTTCAAGTCCAACCCGGCGAATATTCATATTTTCACCAATGGTGGAAATCATCTGGGTCAGTTCTTCGGCCACGGTGCGCCCGGTGCCCGGGTAATCCATGGCATTCAGGCTATCGACATCGCTTCCACCCTTAAGTGCAAGCTCGGCCAAAGTTTTAACAAATTGTTGAAAGGTCTCATTACGCGAAACGAAGTCAGTTTCGGAATTTACCTCAACAACCGCGCCTTTATTACCATCGGTGGCAATGCCAACAAGGCCCTCAGATGCAATGCGCCCGGACTTTTTAGCGGCTGACGCCAAGCCTTTGGTGCGTAGCCAGTCTTGAGCCGCATTAATATCACCATCATTTTCAGAAAGCGCTTTTTTGCAATCCATCATTCCGGCGCCGGATGTTTCGCGTAGTTCTTTAACTAACGCTGCAGTAATTTCTGCCATTTTTCTTAAACCTCATTCATAAGGTAACAATATAACGCATTGAAATACGTTGGTTATTTACTAGCTAGCAGTAGCATCAGTAGCAGTTTCGGCTGCTGGGGCTGCTTCTGCTGGGGCTGCTTCTGCTGGGGCTGCTTCTGCTGG
>DAOWFB010000144.1 GCA_030638205.1 Thalassospiraceae bacterium | reverse complement strand
TGTATTATATTTTTAACTATGTCTTGGGAAAAAAGAAGGAAATCTAATTTCTGTTGTTCTACTGTCTTTTTAGAATTTAGTTTGGCTTGAACTATTGCGCCAATAGTAGCAATCACCAGACCAATAACAATGCCCCATAAGAATTCACTTGTAATAATATCAAAAATCCAAACAGGCATGATTAACTCCGCTTCATTCGCTTGCAGTAAATGCTCCTTTCTTGATCAAAGTACACCGAGGCAAAGCCGAGGGACTTTGATCAAAAATGTTTTAGCCACACTTGGAATAACCGCAGCTAAGGCAAGTATCGCAGCCTTCTTGTCTTGTTAACGATGGCTGGGCGCATTTAGGGCAGGTCTTACCTAAATGTGCAGGCTCTTCCGCATCATCGCCCCCTGCCTGCGGGGTCATGTTAACCACCTTGGCTTCCGGTTCCGTTTCGGGCGCAAAATGTTCGCCCCCTTTCAAAAAACCAATGGCAGTAAGGTGTTGCTCAATGACCCCACCCATTGCCGCCAGCAATGACGGAACATATTTACCGCCCATCCAATGGCCGCCACGGGGGTCGAACACCGCTTTTAATTCTTCAACCACAAACGATATATCGCCACCGCGCCTAAACACCGCAGAAATCATCCGGGTAAGCGCCACAATCCAGGCAAAATGTTCGACGTCTTTTGAATTTATAAATATTTCAAATGGACGGACGCGGCCATTATCATCAATAATATCGTTGATAGTTATATAAAACGCATGCTCGCTTTCCGGCCAGCGCAATTTATAGGTATGGCCTTCGAGCCCGCCCGGGCGTTCCAAAATTTCGGTTAGGTGGTGGATATTAGACGGGGCGTTTTCATTTTTACTAGGTGCGGTGGATATAGGTTTATCAAATGGCAATACCTGTTGTTCAGGCTGTTTCTTGGCCTTGGCGTCCTTAACCTCTAACACAGCCCCGGTAACATCGTTGGGACGATATGTTGTGCAACCTTTTAAGCCAAGGTCATATGCCTCCATATAAATATCTTTGAAATTATCAAAAGATATTTCTTCGGGCACGTTGATGGTTTTGGAAATGGAGCTATCAACATATTTTTGTACTGCCGCCTGCATTACCAAATGATCGCTGGGGCTAAGGTGTTGAACATCAACAAACGCGTCGGTTAGTTTGGCGTTTTCGCCCTTTATTTTTTTATAAAGGCGATAGGCATAATCCGTAACGTCTTCTTCTTTGCGCGAGCCATCCGGCTGCATAACGTGGCGGGTGTATTTAAAGCTAAATACCGGCTCCAACCCGCTGGATACGTTATCGGCAAAAATAGAAATGGTTCCGGTTGGCGCAATTGATGTAATAAGCGCATTGCGAATACCGTGTTTTTTAATTTCTTCCCGAACGTCCCCATCAAGGCGTTTTATCATTTCGCCATTTAGGTATTGATCGGCATCATAAAGCGGGAACGCACCTTTTTCGGCGGCCAATTCGGTTGATGTCAAATATGCCGCGCGTTCAATTGTAGCCATCCATATATTGGTTAGCTCAACCGCGCGGGCCGAACCATAACGCGCACCCACCATAATAAGCGCATCGCCCAACCCGGTTATGCCAAGACCAATACGGCGTTTTGCCTTGGCTTCATTTTCTTGTTCGGGCAAGGGAAATTTTGAAACATCAATTACGTTATCCATCATGCGCACGGATGTGCCTACAAGCTTGGCCAGCGCATCGGTATTAATAGTGGCATTATCATCAAACGGGCTTTCAACCATACGCGCCAGATTGATAGAGCCCAAAAGGCATGCGCCATATGGCGGCAACGGTTGTTCGCCGCAGTTATGAACATACAGTCCATTAGCATCAAAAGCATTCGCGCCCGGCACTTGCACATCATAGACTTCTTCACTACCAATTTTTGTAACTTCTTCAACAGTGGAGATGAAGCGCTCTCGATTTAAAGATCTCTTGTAACCGGACAAAAGGTTTTTCAAGCGCAACATTTTATCAGTGTCAGCGAAGCCAATACGGTCATAAAACAGTTTAAGGTTGGAACCAGAAACAACTAGTTCGTGATTAGCCTCACATTCATACTCCTGCAAACCGCCCCGACCGTCAGGCAAAGCACGCTTCCCTGCGGGCCGACGGTTTTGATAAATGGTTGAGTTTATCCCCAAGCGCAACAGCATACGTTGAACGGCGCGTAGGCGCTTAAGGTCGCTTTGCGATAACCTGATGCTTACACCTTTTTCCTGCGACCCTTGCACGGAACCATCCGCATCAAAAAACCCGCGCAAAAAACCACAATAAAAATCGGATGATGTGACTTCTATTTTGGGGGTTATATCTTTTGCCCCGGGCGCCATCCCCATCTCAAGGGCCAAGGCCTTCAATGCCCCAGTGCTCATACGCAACTCTTCCCGGCCTTTAACTTCCACCCACCCTTGAAAATCCACACGATGGGGAAGGGTGCGAGCTGCCGCAAAAGCTGCATTCATTACGCCGTGCACACCAACATTTCCATTGCTGCCATTTGCAACCGCACGAGGCAGCCAAACGCTTAAGACGGCTTTATCTTGTTTTAAGGTTCCGTCACCAATCAAGAGGCCAAGAAGGTATCCCTCTTCCTCGGATCTTGCACCCTGCCACCCCGCAAGCGATAGGTGGTCATGCAGCATAATTTCTTCGCCCTGAGCCAGATCGCCGGCAGGCACCCATTCCACGGCCAATGAATCACGGGTCTTGCTGACCACTTTTCGCACAAGGTGATTTTCTGTCAGACTGAGCGCATGCCCTTCTTTGGTTGCGAGCCGCAGAACATCCTTCGTTCCCGTAGAGAAAAAACCATCTTTTCCGCTTTTAAATATATTTCCATCGACAACGGCATTGAACGATTGCCCCAACAAGCCAGAAACTTGCCGGGGGCCGCAATCCGTCATAACCCACGTATCCGAAGTTACACATGGATTAGTCGCCGATATTGTTTCGCAATAATTTAAATTGTTAAGCCGGTTTATGCGGTCAATAAAAATTACGCCCGGCTCGGCATAGGCATATGTGGCACGCATGATTTTATCCCATAGCTCGCGCGCGGGAACAGATTTATAAACCGTGCCTTCAAAAACCAAATCCCAGCTATCGCCTGCTTTGACCGCATCCATGAACGGGTCGGTTATCAACACCGAAAGGTTAAACATACGCAAGCGCCCGGGCTCTTGTTTGGCCTCGATAAATGCTTCGATGTCCGGGTGGTCGCACCTCAAGACACCCATCATCGCACCACGGCGCGACCCTGCGCTCATAATTGTGCGGCACATGCTGTCCCAAACATCCATAAACGAAAGCGGGCCGGATGCATCGGCACCTATTTTTTTAACCAATGCGCCCTTGGGCCGAAGGGTAGAAAAATCATAACCAATGCCGCCGCCTTGCTGCATGGTAAGGGCGGCTTCTTTCAAGCCATCGAAAATCCCTTCCATGCTGTCGGAGATTTCGCCCATAACAAAACAATTAAACAGCGTAACTTTGCGCCCGGCACCGGCACCGGCCATGATGCGCCCGGCGGGCAGGAATTTAAAATCCTTCAGCGCGCCATAAAATTCAGCTTGCCATTTTTCAGGATCAGCCTCAGTCGCGGCAATGGCGTTTGCCACGCGCACCCAGGTATCATCAACGGTTTTATCTATGGCGTTGCCGTCCGGTGATTTCAGGCGATATTTCATATCCCAGATTTGCTGGGAAATTGATGAGTGCTGGGCCATGTATATTTTTAATCTTTCGTCCAGAGTTCAGCTAAAGGACGAAGATTATAGCCGATTTTTGTTAAATGTTCACTATATGTTTCCACTGCCTTATACAAAAAACAGCCATGAAAAATGGTGTTATTGCTTGCTTTCAGGGGGTTGTCCTCATTATCAACAGGGGGGCAACGGTGATATCCACAAATGGCCCTATTGCGGCGGCAAAGCATGGGGGTTTTCGGCCCGGCCTTCATCAGCAAGACGCCCGCATGCATCTTCGATTTTAGATTGCAACTGGGCCATGAATTCCTTGCGCTCCAGCCCCGGGGGAATGGGTTTTAAAAATTCGATGGTAATTGTGCCCGGGCGTTTTAAAAAACTGCGCCGCTGCCAAAAAAGCCCGGAATTAAGTGCAACCGGAACTACCGGAACATTGGCGCTTTTATAAATTGCCGCGACACCCGGGTTGTATGGTTTGCTGTCGCCGGGTGCGGTTCTGGTTCCTTCGGGGAAAATTATTACATTGCGCCCCAGCGACAATGCCTTGCCAACATCTTTTATCATTCCCTTTAATGCCTTGGCCCCACCTTTACGGTTAATGGGGATTGCCCCGGCACGAGAAATTACCCAGCCATAAAAAGGGATCATCACCAATTCTTGCTTAAGAACAAAAACTGAATCATCAACGTATTGACTAAATATTCCGGTATCCCACGCAGATTGGTGCTTGCTGGCAAATATAGCTACCCCGTCTGGAATGTTTTCCAGCCCCACAACCTTGTGCTTTAACCCGGCAACCACGCGAAGCTGCCAAAGCAATATGGTTGTCCATAGCTTTATGGCGCTTTGCATGAAAGCCCTAGGGAAAATAATAAGCGGCGTTAAACAAACTGCAAAAATGATGCAGGTTGAAAAAAACAAAAAATTATAAATAAGAGAGCGCAAAGCAATCATGTTCGTTTTTTAACCTTCTGCACTTATTTTTTACACTTAATTTTTTACTCGGGGTGGAACCATAAGCACTTTACGAAATAGGTGTCTTAGCCACGCCAGAATAAATTTATTATATTCAGATACTATCAAATCAGTAGTGCCGGGCCATATCCACCATTTTTCCTGTTTTACAAAATCTGAAAACACCGGATGCGGGATAATTTTTATTTTCTTCATGGTATTATTAAATTCAAGCATGGCGCGTGGCATATGATAGGCCGAGGTTACCAGCCGAATGCTTTCAACCTTGTTATCGCTGGCCCAGGCAAATGTTTCGCGCGCATTATCAATAGTATCTTCGGCGTGACCGATGCCGATGCAACAAGCAAGACCTTCGGGGCTTTGCTGGGATAGCTTTAACAAGGTTGATACATCGACCCCTTTGTAAACCCCGGAAACAAACATTTTGCTGGCAAAGCCATCCGATAAAAGGCTAATGCCCTTGTCCAAGCGACCCCTGCCGCCAGTAAGAACCGCTATGGCATCAGTTTTAGATGCTGTGTCTTCGACTGTGGCTGGAATAGATGAGGCAAACAAATACAGGCCCCCCGCCCAAAAAGTTACCGAAAAACCAATTAAAAAAAACAGTGCCTTGGCGACTGTGCTCGGTCCGCGATGATATATGGAATATTTCGCCATCAAAGCATCCCTGAAAGATTACGCATTACCGTTGCCCTGGCAGTCCACCATGCAAGCAAGGCAGATGCGAACGGCAATGCCAACAATGAAATCCAGCCCGCCCCGCCAAGAGAAATTTCCGGCAATAGCCCAGTACCAATACGCCCGGCAACAAAACCCAACGCCAATAGGGTTGGTAGCGCAAGGCCGAGACCGATTATACCACCCTTAAAACCAAGAGCCATTGCCCGGTATGCGAATTGATCGGCGATATAGCTATCGTGAGCTCCGGTAAAATGTAAGACCTCTATCGCTTCGCGGTGTATGGCTAGGCCGGTTCTGGATGTAAATATGATTGTCGCCGCCGCTGATGCCAAAATAAGCACCAAAACCAGCGCGGCAAAACCCTCCATGGTGCGTATCAACTGTACCAATCTGGCCAGCCAGACACCGTGGTCATCGACCACCACACCGGGCACAGCCGCACCCAATTTTTGTTTTAAAACGCGAATATCGGGCTTGCTCGCCGGGTTGGTTTCAACATCAATTAACACCGGAAGCGGAACATCGCCTGCAATGTTCGCCCCTAACCACGGCTCTAACAATTGCAGTACGCGGCTTTCGGGTATCACGCTCGACCTTATTATGCCCTTTGTTTCAGAAAGCAGATTAAGCGTAGCTTGCAACCTCTGAATACTTTTTTCTTTGGCCGCTTTATCCGAACCCGATACCGGTGGCACTTGAACGGTCAACGATGTGCCAATATCCTTGCTCCATCTGGCGGACATTGAATCAAGGCCCAACATTCCCGCCTGGGCCATGGCCGCAAGATACACCATGAAAGCAATTAACCACGGCAAAAAGCGGCTTAGTGCATCACGGTCAAGCGGAAGATCTGTTCTGCGACGAAACATAAATAAATTAAATCCTGTTCAATTGCTTAACCATACGATGGCCCAGTTCCAGGCGTTACGTTTATACGTCCATCATTAATGCCAATTACCGGATGACCCAGACGTTCAACAATTTTTTCGTTATGGGTTGCCACAACAATTGTAGTTCCAAGTTTATTCAGCTCTTCGATTAGGTGCATTAACCTGAAACCCATGCGGTCATCCACGTTGCCAGTTGGTTCATCAGCCAATAAAAGTCGTGGTCTGGCAATTACTGCACGCGCAATTGATGCGCGTTGTTTTTGTCCACCGGAAAGAGTTGGTGGACGGGCATGCATATGATTTTCAAGGCCGACCCAAGCTAACAGCTCAACCACATGGCGCTTAACTTCTTCTTCCT
>DAOWFB010000127.1 GCA_030638205.1 Thalassospiraceae bacterium | reverse complement strand
TTTAGAACCACCTATTTCAATTACAATGTCGCCACCGGAGAGATCCTTGGCCCACGCGATTTCCGTAACGCCCAGATGCTCGGCCTCGCCGATTGCATATTGAAGTATCCTAATTAGGGATGATAAATCAGCGCTGTTTTGCATATTCCGTTACTCACCTTGTATGATTGTTTTCCGATAGCTGCATTTGAGCTATTATGAAAACCTCTGGGGGTTTTGGATGCATAAATATGTGAAACAGGGTGTTCGGCAATATGAACACCCAAGCGTTGTTCCAGTTGAACGGCTGGACTGGAATGCTATTCGGGTTTTTTCTGTGGTTAACCGGCACGGCAGTCTTCGCGGCGCCTCGGCAGAGCTGGGGATGGCCCTTAATACCGTCAGGCGGCATGTGGAAACCCTAGAGCATGAGCTTGGTTGCCTGCTGATGATTCGCAACGCCAAGGGCATTCAATTAACCGAAGACGGCGAAAGATTGCTTAGGGTTGCCGCCCAAATGGAACAGGCGTCTTTGGGTTTAAAATATATATCTAACTCCGATCAATCGGCACTTGAGGGGCGGGTGAGAATTTCCGTCACCGAAGGCCTTGGTGCCTATTGGGTCACCCCAAAAATGGTCGAGTTCCAGAAAGAAAACCCAAACGTTATTGCTGAAATTAACTGCACCATGCGTGTTGCTGATCTTTTGGATAGTGATGCCGATATAGCGATACAGCTTGTACGGCCCGAAAACCCCACACTTAAGGTGGTAAAATTAGGTCGCATGCATGTCATGCCTTTTGCATCGGCGGAATACATAAAAAAACACGGCCAACCAAAATCTCTTAAATGCGTAGCGGAACATACGATCGTCGAACAGCTTTCCCCGCAACTGGATTTTGATGCCGTTGATAGATTGTTTCCAGAAACCCCGCGCGAAGGATTTGTATCCGTTTCAACAAACACCAGCACGTCGCACTATCAGGCTTTGTTGTCTGGTGCCGGGTTGGGGATGCTGCCAACCTATATGGCGGCACTGGATACATCATTAGTTCCGGTTGAGATTGATCTTCATGTTCAGCATGACATCTGGTTGGTTTATCATCCAGAAGTCGATGCGGTCGCGCGCATCAGGGCGACAATCGACCACCTAAAGGCGGCATTCAGCCCAATTAACAGCCCTTGCTTTCAGGATGATTTCATCCACCCGGACGGCCTTGGATAAAAAAGTAATCGTATTTTCGTATGTATTTTACATAAAAATACCCGCATGCTGTCAGCCGGGCGTTTAGTTTATACTGTTAGCGCTTTCTGATTGGGAATATCCTTGGATAACAACACGCTATTCATTGTTTATGCGGCCATGCTTGTTGCAACCGCTATTGCATTGACCATAAATTGGCTCAATAACAAAAACGAGGCCGGTACCCGTGAATGGGCCGTGGGGTCGTGGGTTGCCGTTATTGGTATGAGCGTAATTTCTGCCGGTTATTTGTTTCCTGTAAATTCATATAATTTTCATGCCCTAGATACCTTGGGCAATATTATTGTTTGGAACGCAACCTTAATTGCCTATTACGGCATTGTCAGGTTTACCAATACATCGACCCGCACTATCCGGATATTGTTTGCCCTAACATCGCTATCCGTTGTTGTGATTTTGGTTTTGCTGATGGTTTCCGAAGAAAGCCTAAGATGGCGGCTGGGGTTGGGGTCAATTATTGTTGGCGCAATTTATTTTTCCATTATTCCGGCGCTGGTATCAAAATCTTTATACAAAAATGCAGAAAACGCAGTTGCATTTATGGCAATAATTTTTGTTGCGGTTGTGTGGGCACGCGGGATAACCGCTTTTGGCGGTTTGGATGTATCTACCTACCCAAGACAAATTGATAAGCTAACCGTGTTAACCGGCATTATTTCCAATGCGGGCATCGCCATGGGATTGCTGATGATGACATCAAATCGGCTAAATCGGCGCTTGCGTGATATGGCATCGCGAGATTCTCTAACCGGGCTGTTTAATAGGCGGGCCTTCCAAGATGCCGTGACCCCGATTTGGAATTCCTGCTTGCGCAATAAACAAAATATGTCGGTGGTCATACTCGATATTGATAATTTTAAATCCATCAACGACAATTACGGTCATGCCTGTGGCGATAAGGCGCTCATCGATATTGCAGACGTTATAACCCACACCGCGCGCAACGGCGATGTTGTTTCCCGTTGGGGCGGAGAGGAATTTTTGCTGTTCATGCCCGATACCAAATTGGAAGATTCTTCAATTGTGGCGGAAAGGTTAAGAAAAAATATATCTGAATGCAATATTGAGCACAATGACGCGTCCATATCTGTTACCGCAAGTTTTGGCGTAGCCACATACGTAGAAGATATAAGCTCGCTTGAAGAGCTAATAAGCAAGGCCGATGTTATGCTTTATGAGGCAAAGGAATCCGGTCGCAACCGGGTGTGCATCAATGGGAATAAATCCGCACCTTATGTGCCTGCATACAGCTAGCCGCCAAGCAATCAACGCAGCGTTTTATAAACATCTGGGGCAAAGCTATCTACCTGCACAACATCATCGCGCGCTTCTTCGGCGGCCTTGATGGAACCCAGCTCACCATCGTTGATGATGTCTGCCGTCCGTGCTGCCACCGCCATTTCCAGCATGGACGCTTTTTCGATCTCACCTTTTTTGCGGGCGTCTTTAACCTTGGCAATTGCTGGCCCAGCAGCGGTTATTAAATCAAGCGCGTGTTCCAACGCGCCAAAACCGGGGCTGGATGCGTGGGGTATGTATATTTCACGGCTAAGCATTTCGCGCACAATGCCATCTTCGTCTAACAGTGCCGCCGCCGCATTATCGACTTGGCGGTCAGTAGGGGGTTGGTATCTGGGGCCCAAGGGGAATGCCAAAATTGAAGCAACGCCTGCCGCCAACCGATTGGGAAGGTTGACCAGAACGCCAATAAGTGAGCTTTCAATTTGATATAGAGCGTGCGCCATAACCCAATCAAGCAACGGGCGTTCGCTTTCGGGCGATCCTTCGTCATGAAATCTTTTTAATGCAGTTGATGCCAGATACATCCATGCAAAAGCATCGGCCAATCGTCCGCTTATATATTCCTTGCGTTTTAATGCGCCACCCAAGGTCATAAGAGCAAAATCAGCGATTAGCGCAAATGCAGATGACATGCGGGTTAGGCGTTTGTAATGCTTTGCCTCTGGCCCGCCAACTGGTGCGCTAAGCGCCATGCCACCGGAAAGTCCCAAAAAGAATGCCCGCATTGAATTTTTGACGATGTGGTTGATGTGACCGAAAAGCGATTTATCAAATGCTTTTAAATCATTTTCCATTATGGCTTCTACTTGGGGGTAGGCAAATGGATGGCAACGAATTGCACCCTGACCAAATACAATCAACGAACGGGTTAGTATGTTTGCACCCTCAACCGTTATTCCAATGGGGATAGATGTGTATGCACGGCCAAATATGTTTCTGGGGCCACCGCTAATTCCGGCACCGGCGTGAACATCCATGGCATCGTTCATGCTTTGGCGCATTCCATCGGTTAGGTATGCTTTTACAATGGCCGAAATAACGGTTGGGCTTTCGCCTGCGTCAATGGCCGCGGCAGTAGTTTTACGCGCCGCATTCATAACGTAGGCCATACCGGCCATGCGGCCCAGGCGTTCGCGCACGCCTTCAAACTTTCCAATGGGAAGACCAAATTGCTCGCGTACTAATGCGTATGTCCCAGCTGCGCGGCAGGAAACTTCTGCACCGCCAACCGAAAGCGAGGGAAGGGATATTCCGCGTCCAGCCGATAGGCTTTCCATCAGCATGCGCCAACCGCCACCGGCCTGTTCAATGCCGCCGATGATGAAATCAGCCGGGATAAACATATTTTCGCCTTCAACCGTTCCATTCATAAACGGAACCCCAAGCGGGTCGTGCCTATCACCCAATATTAGCCCTGAAGTGGTGGCGGGAATAAGGGCGCAAGTTATTCCGGGGTTTTTGTTTTCACCTAAAATGTTGTCGGGATCAAATAGATTAAACGATAATCCAACAACGCCTGCAATTGGAGCCAGTGTTATGTAGGGCTTGAAAAACGTAAGGTTGATACCAATTACTTCTTTGCCTTCCCATGAACCACGGCAAACAATACCCGCTGAACGTCCATTGGCGGCGTCCGATCCGGCGTGGGGTTCGGTCAGGGCAAAGCAGGGGATGTCGGTGCCATCGGCAAGCCGAGGCAAGAAATGGTCTTTTTGTTCTTTGGTTCCATAATGAATAAGCAATTCACCCGGTCCCAATGAATTGGGAACCATTACGGTAACTGCGGCGGCAATGGAACGGCTAGAAATTTTTGTAACAATGGCCGAATGCGCTGCGGCAGAAAATCCAAGCCCGCCATATTCTTTGGGGATTATCATACCCATAAACCCATTCTTTTTTATAAAATCCCAAACTTCGGGCGAAAGGTCACGGGCCTGATATATTTCCCAGTCATTTATCATGGCGCACAGTTCTTCTACTGGGCCATCCATGAATTTTTGTTCTTCGGCGTTAAGTTCGGGGATTTTAAAATCTATAAGTTTTTGCCAATCGGGGTTACCGGAAAAAAGATCACCGTCCCACCAAACGGTTCCAGCTTCGAGCGCAATTTTTTCCGTATCACCAATGGTGGGCAACATTGATGCGACAATTTTCATGGCTGGGGCAGAAACAATAAAACGGCGTATTAGTGTGATGCCAAATAAAACTGCAAAGAATAGATAAACCCCAATCGTAACCTTAAATGCAGTTGGTGAGTTAACGCCTGCCGTTGACCATGCAAATATTCCAAATGCAACAAATGAAACCCATGCAAGATATCCGCGCCCCATATAGGCGAGTGCGGCAGAAAATGCGAAAGCAATAAGAATAATCATTAATGTTGTTGTCATTTGTTACCTCTTGCTAACTATTGCCCAGTTTCATAAGTGACTTAATTTCTAAGTGACTTAATTTCTAAGTGGTTGGCCTTTTTTTAGCATATGTTCAACCCGGGCAAGGGACTTAGGCGTCTTGGCCAAACGCATGAAAGCCTTACGTTCCAACTTCAATAAATCTTTTTCAGATAATGTTTCTGTTACATCGGTTTCACCGCCGCTTAATACCCACGCTAACTCTTTACCGATGGTAACGTCATGGGGGGTGGCAATTCCTTTGTTAGTAAAATCACGTAGCGCCATTTCAAGCGCGGCGCGACCCGATGGCCCCGGCAGGGAAACCTCATAAGGTTCAGGCGGGGTGTAATTATCGGCCATTTTTAAAGCAGCAATCTTGGCTTTGCTCAAAACCCGGTCACGGTTCATTATTATTTCATCATTGGGGCGCAAAAACATCAAATCGCGGGCTTCAAACGCAGATTTGGCGACCTTGGCCGTTGCTATGGTCTCGAACGCTTTCATTACCGGAACCATAGGGCCGCCGGGGCGATTTTTTGAAGTAAACCAGCGACCTATAAGTTCCTTGCACCCACCCCAGCCGGGAATTAGGCCGAGGCCCACTTCCACCAGCCCGACATAGGTTTCTGAATGGGCGACTATACGATCACAATGAAGAAGTGTTTCGCAGCCGCCACCAAGGGCCATGCCCGACGGCGCACCCACAACCGGGAAGGGGGAAAATCTTAGCTTGGCTAAGGTTTTTTGACCCTGACCAAGTATCAACCTTAACAACGGCCAAATGTGCAGCTTGGCCACAACCAGCAACGGGACGACGTTGGCACCAACTGAAAAATTGCTTCCTTCGTTGTAAATAACCAGCGCCTTGAACCCGTCACCGGGCAGTTTTTTTACCGCCTTTTCCATCACCATCAGGGTGAACGTGTTGATGGAATTCATCTTGGAATGAAATTCAAGACACGCCACCCCGTCACCCACATCCCACACACTGGCCGAATTATTTGAATAAATCGGTTTCGATTTTAATTTAATAT
>DAOWFB010000024.1 GCA_030638205.1 Thalassospiraceae bacterium | reverse complement strand
GGCGGAGGGAGAGGGATTCGAACCCTCGATACGGTTTCCCGCATACACGCTTTCCAAGCGTGCGCCTTCAGCCACTCGGCCACCCCTCCGCAGGAGTTGAGCAGAACTTAAACCAAGGGCGCATCAAAGTTCAACACATTCAAGCAACTCTTGTTGAATTATTTGCACTTACCCCACATATCAAAAATATAGCTGTGTTGAACTTCATAGTAAAAAAGCAAAATATCGGGTTATTATCACCACCATGAAAAGAGGATTGTTCATTTTTGGAATTGGTTTTCTGGTGCTGGCTTTTGTTTCCGGAGCAGCGGAAATTGCCGCCCAAGGCGTAACCGGCCAGCTTAGGGTATATATGTCGATTGCCGAAGTTTGGCAGGTATTATCACCCGAGACCCTAGAAGAATCTCGCAACACCGGGTATCCGGTGCTGGGCGATGTGTGGCAATTAATTGAATTAATGATGCTTCTTCCCGGATGGTTATTGTTTGGTGCGCCGGGGTTCGCGTTAGCGTTTATTTTTCGTGACCATGACGTCGATGCCGACAAAGACCACGAAGAATCATTATTTCTTTATGACGAACTAACCAAACGAGTTCACAAAGAAGGTATGGATGAGGTCAATCAAGGTGATGATGTGATGCCATCTTCACACATACGCACCGAACCAGCAGAAAAAGAAATGGCCGATGAAAGCTTCGATCACGAAGAGGTAGATACAAAAGAATCAGATAAAAAAGAAGCTAACGATAATTAATAATAATTAATCGTCGCCCATTTTAAGCGCGTTAATAAATGCGGTTTGTGGAATTTCTACTTTACCGAATTGGCGCATTTTCTTTTTACCCTTCTTCTGTTTATCCAGAAGTTTTCTTTTTCTAGAAACATCACCACCATAACATTTTGCGGTAACATCTTTGCGCATGGCGGCAATTGTTTCGCGTGCAATTACCTTGCCGCCAATTGCTGCCTGAATGGGAATTTTAAATAACTGGCGCGGAATAAGATCTTTTAGCCGTTCACATACTTGACGGCCACGGGCTTCGGCCTGTGAAGTGTGGGCAATAAATGAAAGCGCATCCACCGGTTCGGCGTTTACCAAAATTGAAATCTTGGCGAGGCTGCCTTCGACGTATCCTGACATTTCATAATCAAACGATGCATAGCCGCGTGAAATAGATTTAAGCCTGTCGTAAAAATCAAACACAACTTCGTTAAGCGGTAATTTATAAACCGCCATGGCCCGGTTGCCGACATAGGTTAACTCAACCTGTTCGCCCCGGCGTTCGGTACACAACCCCAAGACTGCGCCTAAATATTCATCGGGCACCATGATGGTTGCCTTTATCCACGGTTCTTCGATGCCGGCAATTTGCACCGGGTCGGGCATGTCTGCCGGGTTATGCATGGAAATTTCGCTGCCATCGTTCATGTGCAGGTTATAAGCAACGCTGGGCGCGGTGGTAATAAGATCAAGATCAAATTCGCGGCTCAGGCGTTCTTGAATAATTTCCAAATGCAGCAGGCCTAAAAACCCACAACGAAACCCCTGGCCAAGTGCGGCTGAGGTTTCTGCTTCAAATTCAAAGCTGGCATCGTTAAGGCGTAATTTACCTAGGCTATCTTTTAAATCACCAAAGTCTGCCGCATCAACCGGAAACAGGGCGCAGAACACAACCGGCACACTGGGCTTAAACCCGGGCAACGCTTCAAGCGCCGGTTTTCTATCATCTGTAATTGTGTCGCCAACGTTGGTATCGGCAACGGTTTTGATGGATGCGGTTATGAAACCCATTTCGCCGGGGCCAAGTTCGCCGACCTGTTCAATTTTTGGGGTAAAGACGCCAACTTGTTCCACCTGATAAGATGCGCCGCTGGACATCATGCGTATTTTTTGACCTTTTTTAATTATGCCGTCCTTAACCCGGACAAGGATCATCACGCCCAAATAAGGATCGTACCAGCTATCCACCAACATAGCTTTCAACGGTGTGTCAGCATTGCCTTGGGGTGGTTTAAGGCGGGTAACGATTGCTTCCAACACGTCTTCGATACCAATGCCCGATTTTGCCGATGTCAAAACTGCGTCCGATGCATCAAGGCCGATTACGTCTTCTATTTGTTGCCTGATGCGTTCGGGCTCGGCCGCGGGCAAATCAATTTTGTTTAACACCGGAACAATTTCCAAATCATTATCCAGCGCCAAATAAACATTGGCCAATGTTTGGGCTTCTACCCCTTGGGATGCGTCAACCACCAGCAATGCGCCTTCGCAGGCGGCCAGCGAACGCGATACCTCGTAGGCAAAATCAACATGGCCGGGCGTATCCATAAGGTTGATCAAATATGTTTCGCCGTCTTTTGCTTTATATTTAAGGCGTACGGTTTGGGCCTTAATCGTAATACCGCGCTCGCGCTCGATATCCATGGAATCGAGCACTTGTTCTTTCATCTCGCGCTCGGTCAGGCCGCCACAATGATGGATGAGGCGGTCAGCCAGCGTCGATTTGCCGTGGTCAATATGGGCAATGATGGAAAAATTGCGTATGTGTTTAAGGTCGCTCATGGGCTGGGCTTTTAGCATCGCCTCGGCGGTTTGACTAGCTTCTTATCTGTTCTCAAGGATATGGCACCACACCAATAACGTCAGCGTGAAAAAACAGCACCGCACCATATAGTGCCAATCCCAGCACCACCGTGCCCCAACCAATGCTGGCAATGCTGGCCGCCAAGCCTGCCGAGCCTTTACGGCCTTTTATGATGGCCCAGAACGGGACAAGCGATGTTGGCCCGCTTAAACGTGCCCATTCATCGGCCCCCAGTTTTTGTTTTTTGCGACCTTCGATGCTGAACGGGCCTGTCAGCGGCATTATGGTGAAAAACCCAAACAATAATAATGCCGCCAAATCACCATTGATTATCAGGTGCGCCCCCGACCACAAAAGCAACGCCGCCAATAATGGGTGGCGAGTAATACCAACCACGCCGGGGCGAGCAGGGTTAAACCCATCTGATTTTAGAGCAACGGAAAGTGGATTGGGGTTGGTAAAAACCGCCACCAATAAAATACTGGCAAGCGGCATTAATAATACGGGCAACCACAATGCAAAGCTGGGCAACAACCAAAGTTCAATATAAGGCGCGTTTACATAGGCCACACCGACCCAGCCCAATAATCCCAGCGACATCATTGAAAAACCAACTATGTAGGGGGCCTTGCCCACAACCGATATAAGGCCACGGCGCAATGGTGCGATAGCCGGCAACATGTGGGCGATAATAAAAATTGCGATAGTTAGAGCGAGGTCAAATATTTCTGGCATTTTAATTACTCGAAGCGCTAATCAATTTCATGAATTCGTTTGGCCGCCCTAACCGTGCTGGCCAACAATACCGCAATGGTCATTGGCCCAACCCCGCCCGGAACCGGGGTTATGGAGCCTGCGACATTTTTTACAATCTCAAAATCAACGTCACCAACCAGCCGGGTTTTACCCGTTCCGCGTTCGGGTGCGGGTATGCGGTTCATGCCAACATCAATTACGCAGGCACCGGGCTTTACCCAGTTTGCCTTTACCATTTGTGCCTGACCAACAGCGGCTACCAAAATGTCGGCGCGTTTGCATTCATCAGCTAAATCAACCGTGCGCGAATGGGCAATGGTAACGGTACAATTTTCACGCAGCAATAATTGCGCCATGGGTTTGCCGACAATATTGGAACGGCCCAATACCAATGCACGTTTACCAGAAAGGTCGTTTCCCAGCACGTCTTTAATCAGCATGACACAGCCCAATGGCGTACACGGCACCATGCCATCTTGGCCGGTGGCAAGCAGGCCTGAATTAATTACGTGGAAACCATCAACGTCTTTGGCTGGATTAATTGCGTTAATTACCTTGTCCGCGTTCATATGGGTAGGCAACGGCAGCTGCACCAAAATACCGTGAACGGCAGCGTCATTGTTTAATTCTTCCACGCGGGCCAATAATTCATCTTCTGAGGCATCATCGGGCAGACGAAATGTAAACGAATTCATTCCCGCAGCTTTGGTTTGTTCGCCTTTGTTTCTTACATAAACTTGGGATGCGGCGTCATCACCAACCAACACTACCGCCAAGCCGGGGGTAAGGTCATGATTGGATTTTAAATCGGCCACATCTTTGGCAACGCTGGCGCGAAGGCCCTCGGCAAATTTTTTACCATCAATTATTTTGGCAATTAATTTTACAGCACTGTCGGCCATCACATAAAGCCCACTAACTTACTAATTTCACCAAAAGTTGTATAATCATATTTTCCACAAACCACAGCAGCAATATTAACACCACTGGCGATAAATCAACATTTCCCATATCGGGTAAAATATTGCGTATGGGGCGAAGCACCGGTTCGGTTATGCGGTGAATAATATCGCCAATGGAATAAACAAAGCGGTTAGATGTGTTAACCACGCCAAAGGAGATTAGCCAGCTAAGAATTACACTTGCCACCAATATCCATACATAAATATTGATGATGGCAAGAACGAGCTGGAGAAAGGGAACAAGAATTACGTCCATTTATGGTGGCCCTATCATAGTGGTTGGAGTTAATTTTAACGACAAACTACCCTTAAACGCCGTCGCCCGGCAAGGGGCCGACCCCGGCTTGATTCCTCCAGTTAGAGTTAGGGCCCGATTCCCCCTTAGGCCACCACCAATTTTAAGCATCACTGTCCGAGCAAAAGTAAGTTACTTGCGTGTCAGGAGCACCCTTTGCGCGACCGTACTTTACGCAATCCCTTGTATCGGCGGGAAATATCATCCAAGGCGACTATACCTGATGGATATATTATCAAAAGGCTTGACCACTTTTTTATACCAATCGACGATTTAAATCGTTTGATATCGGTTTTTGTTTTCACGTTATCCATAAAATTCTTAGCTTGCTCAATTTGAATACGGAGCACCCTGCACGAAACGCTATATTCACCAGATGGCCTGCCATCAATCAATGTTACCTTTGTCCATTTGTCGGCTATCGATTGTGCTTTCTTTATTGATTTTTTGTCGAGAGTGCCCCGAAGCTTAGTCGCAATGCTCAGCCCTGCTTTGCTACCCCGTCCGGCGGCAATACTGGCCCATTTGAGCGCCGAAACCGGGTCCTTACCAACCCCCCATCCAGTCGCATACATATCGGCAATCATATATTGACTGTTCCATTGCGCCTGCTCTGCTGCCTTGAGGAGGTAACCAAACGCCCGCTTGGGGTCTTTGGCAACACCATCAAGCCCCGAACGCAGAATCAATCCCATTTGAAGTTGGGCCAAAGAATTGCCGCTGTCTGCCAATGCAACAAGTTCATCAACGGTGGCTTTTTTGCCATTGGCCTGCGCTACTTGCACCTTTCCATTCTGACTTGCATTAACATTGGTTCCCGCAAAAACCAATGCGCACACAATGAACAGCCCAAACAATCTCATGAGCACCCCCCTCCTTTTGATTATTGATGTCTTCTTGGTAACAGGAATCAATTAAGCCCGGATAAATATCGCCAGTGCGGTATCGCCCGCGGGCTGGCGGTTTATGCGTTCGCGTTCGCGGTGGCGATTATAAAAATTTATAAACATTTTAAAATTAGCAGCCACTATTATTAAACGCGTGAAGATAGATGGATGTTTATCGCCCAGCGCCCGGCCGCAGGTATCTTGAACTGCGCGTTTGAACGGTGATTTGGCCTTGGCGGTTTCAAGGTCAAGCCGTAACCCCAGTTCACCCGCCAACTGGATAAGGGAATTTTTGTTCCATCGGGTCAAGTGGTGCGGTGGCAGATTTTGGATATCCCAACCATCAAGTTCGCGGCTCATGGGTGAATAAGGAACCGAAACATAAATCGAGCCACCGGGATTAAGCCTTTTGGCAAGCTGGCGTGCTACCACCAGCGGATTGCCCACATGTTCAAGAACGTGGCTGAGAATTATGCCATCAAACATTTCACCGCTGGCCAATGCGCCGTCGGGGTTTGAAAAATCAACCAGCCGTGCATCAAGGCCTTTTTCCTGTGCCAGTTTGATAGAAGGCTCGCTTACATCAACGCCGCTAAGGTTTAAATTTTTATTAGCAGATAAATATTTCATGAGCCTGCCATTGCCACAGCCGACCTCTAATATTTTTAAATGTTTTTTGCGTCCGCCAAGATGGTTTGAAATTTTTTTCCATTCCCATCTTTGCCCGGCACTGTATCCGGGCAGTGACGTAATCCAATCATAATAATCCGCCCCACCCCCAAGCATTGGGTCGGCAAACACCAATGAACAAGCCGTGCATTCCATCATGGTATAATCGGGAATTATAATTTCTGCCGGAACATTTTGGCCGAACACATGGGCAATTTGTTTGCGCACTTCAAACTGCGGCAAACTTTTAACGGTCATGGATTTACCGGAACAAATGGGACAGATGGGCAATTTTTCTGGCGACATAATTAACCTGATTTTTCTGCTGATGAATTTTCAATTTGTTCCATGTCGTCGTCGCTAAAACCAAAATGATGGCCAATTTCATGAATTAATACATGACGCACCAAATGGCCCAAGTCTTCACCTGTTTCGCACCAGTAATCAAGTATTGGCCTGCGATAAAGAAAAATCATGTCCACGTCGGTGGGGGTGTTGTGCACGCTTTTATTATTAATGGCGACACCACGATATAGGCCAAGCAAATCAAACGCGCTATCTAGTTCAAGCTCGACCACTGTTTCATGGTTGGGCAATTCATCCACCCTGATAATCAAGCCCTGAGTGTGGGGCAAAAATTCTGGGGGCAATTTTTTTAGCTGGTCCCCCGCAATGCGCTCAATAACCGCTGCTCCCGGTGGGGTTAAATTGTTGTCATTTTTTATCATGTGTAAGAGACTATCCCTACTTGGAGCCCCGGCCAAGAGAGCCGCCTCTTTAAAAGACCCGCCTCTTTGAAAGATAAGTAATTTACTGCTAAACTATATAGCAATATTGCTGTGGGGCGCGATGATTATAGATTGGACGAGGCGATGTCATGGATCTGGCTACCCTTTTAGGATTGGTTATCGGTATATTGGTTGTGGGTCTGGCGGTTATGTCAGGGTCGGAGCTTTGGATATTTCTTAATCTTCCGGGATTTCTAATCGTTGTTGGCGGTACTTTTGCCGCTACGCTTGTCAAATTTTCACTCTCCAGTGTTTTTATTGCATTCAAATTAGGAATTAAGTCTGCGTTTATTAGCGCATACGAAAACCCACGCGCGCTTATTGATACATCAATTGATTTGGCCGGACGGGCACGCAAAGAAGGCATGCTTGCACTGGAACAAGTTGAGGTAAGCAACAAATTTTTCAAACGCGGATTAAGGCTGTGCATCGACGGGCACGCATTAGAAGTTGTGCGTAAAGCATTGACCAGCGAAATGGAATTATCAATTCAACGTCACGAAGAAGGTGGAAAAATATTTCGCGGCATTGGCGAATCGGCACCGGCCATGGGCATGATTGGCACGCTGGTTGGCTTGGTACAAATGCTTTCCAGCCTAGAAGACCCGGCAACCATTGGCCCGGCCATGGCGGTTGCGTTGCTGACCACATTATATGGCGCACTTATTGCAAACCTAATCGCGCTGCCAATTGCGGACAAACTGGAATCTAAAACCGAAGAAGAGCGCGTAATAAAAGAGCTTATCCTTGAAGCGGTAACCCAAATACATGGGCGGCAAAGCCCGATGGTGCTGGCCGATATTTTAGAAGCATATCTTCCCGAAGGGCAGCATAACAAACCAGCCGAAGATGATGATGCCCCGGCACCTGCCGAGCAAAAAACATGAGCACGGCCAAGACAAAAATGAAATCCGGCGGCGCACCGTCATGGATGGTAACTTTTGCCGATTTAATGGCATTATTATTAACGCTTTTTGTTTTGTTGCTTTCATTTTCCACAATGGAAACTCAACGCTTTAAAGATTTGGCTGGAAACCTGCGCGATGCATTTGGTTTTCAAAAAGAAAGCATGTTGACCGGGCTAATAGAACGCGGCGGCACCCCAACCCACACCGCCAAAACAATGGCGTTACCGGTGCCAGTTGCAAAAATATTACCGGTTGATGAGCAGGCCGAAGGTGAAGTTGCCGATGCACCACAAATTGAAGGTCAGCCAGCAGACGCATTTGCCGAACAAAGCCAAAAAACGCTGTCACGATTACAAGATGAAATGGCAAGTGAAATTGAAAATTCATTAATTGATGTTGTAAGCGCGGGTGACGTAACAATTATTCGTTTTCCAGATCAAGTTTCATTTATGTCAGGCAGTGGTGAATTATTAAATCAGTTTTTGCCAACCATGCAAAAAATTGTTGTGGTGCTGGAAGATGCAATTAAAGAAGGCAATGCCCATATAATTATTTCCGGCCATACCGATGACATTCCCATTACCACTGAACGCTATCGTTCTAATTGGGATCTTTCCACGGCCAGGGCGGCATCGGTGGCACATTACCTATTGGCAAATACCACTATTTCACCATCTAAAATCACGGTGCAGGGTTATGCCGACTCACGCCCGTTAATGGCCAACACAGGGCCCATTAACCGCGCCGCCAATAGGCGAGTTGAAATTGCAATTAGGCGTTACGATGGCGATGACAACGAAAATAATAGTGCTGATAATTAAGCGTCTTGATTGCTCGCCACATTGTTCCGCTGGATAAGTATGCGCCAAATTTTAAGGCCAGCAATAATTCCAAAACCGCCATGCATGAACACATCAAACACATCAATTAGTTTGAACGTATCGCCGTTCATGGCCATCAGAAATTTTTGCAGCAAATGCGGCTCGGGCGCAAACGGTGCCAAGACCATCCATGTGCCAATAACCAAGGTCGGCATGGTGGGAAGGGTGTCTATAAAGCTTGCTAGTTTTTCGTTCATTTTAGTCTCCCTAAATGGCCATAACGGCCCGGAAATCCTAATGGTTTAATTATTTAAGCAATTGCTAATATAATATCCTCTCTATGTCAAATTT
>DAOWFB010000176.1 GCA_030638205.1 Thalassospiraceae bacterium | reverse complement strand
TATTTCTAGCAAACAGGCATCACCATAAGAATAAAAACGAAATTTGTTTTTTATGGCGTAGCTATAAAGTTTTTTCATGTATTCAAACCCGGCAAATGCAGAAACCAACATAAACAATGTTGATTTCGGTAAATGGAAATTGGTCATTAGCATATCAACTATTTTGAAATTATACCCGGGCGTTATGAAAATATCGGTCTCATTGGAAAATGGCTCTAACGTGCCGTCAGGCTTGGCCGCACTTTCTAATAATCGCAACGATGTTGTGCCAATGGCCACAACCCGACCACCGTTTTTTTTAGTCTTATTTATTTCGTTTGCGGCATGGGCGTTAATTTCACCCCATTCGGCATGCATTTTATGATCGCTGGTATCATCGGTTTTTACCGGTAAAAAAGTTCCAGCCCCCACATGAAGGGTCAGTCGCACATGGTTTATGCCGCGCTCATCCAATGATTTCATTAATTCAGGCGTAAAATGTAAACCTGCCGTGGGCGCGGCCACGGCGCCGGGGCGGTCCGCAAACATTGTTTGATAATCTGAATTATCTTTTTCATCGGCCAGATTTTTACGTTTTATATATGGCGGTAACGGCATGGCGGCGGTTTGTTCCAGCGCAGCCATAAGATCGGCGCCGCCCACATTAAAACGCAACACGGTTTCGCCACCGTCTAATTTTTCAATTACTTCTGCATCAAGCGTGCTTGAAAAAATAATTTTATCACCGATTTTTAATTTTTTTGCGGGTTTAGCAAATGCGTGCCATGTGTCGGCGGCTGCGTTTTTATGCAAAGTCACCTCAATGCCAGCCTCGCCACGCTTGCCTTTTAATCTGGCGGGAATTACCCGGGTGTCGTTAAAAACGCATATGTCGCCGGGGTTTAAAAGGTTGGCTAACTGGCTGACCGGATTCTCGGTAAAATCACCATTTGCCCCACCGGAAAGAAGCCGCGAGCTATCTCTGGGCACCATCGGGCGCTGGGCGATAAGATCCTCCGGCAAGTCAAAATTAAAAAGCTCAACCTTCATGGGCGGCGTGTTCTCTTGGGCTTTTGATATAAAAAGATTGGCTCGCGGGTGACGATACAAGCCTTATTGGACGCAGAATGTAGGGAAAATACTATCTTTTGGCAAATTAGACTGAAAATGTATAACTTAGGTACAATGGAGGTACGGCGGGTTTGGGGCGTGCGCGTATTTTGCCATTTTAAGACGGATTTACCGCCTTGCTCTGGCTAATAATTTTTTCCGGTAAATATATGTAATAAATACATAAAGAAAGCGTTCCAAGGAAAATGGCCTCTAAAAAAGAAGAAATTACATTTGAATTATTGGTTATGACCGGTGGCGATTGGCGTACGCATAACGTTTATACTTCCGATAAAATCAATATTGCCATGGGCGATGCTAAAGCCTTGCAAAATATATCAACAACTCAGTCGGTGAAATTGATCAAAGAATTTTACGATGAAGAAAGCGGCGGCATTCGCCAGCGCACCATGTATGAAAGCGAGCCGCCAAAAGAAGACGCACCAAATCCACCGGCGGTCACGACATCAAGCAAGCCTAAACCAAAAAAACCAACAGCCAGTTTTTCAAAGCCTCGTTCTTATGGTCCGCGCAATGTTGCTACATCAGGCAGCAAGGCAGATAAACAAGATTCAAAAAATACAGCAAAGGAAGCCGCTCCGGTTGAATCACGTCGTATTTCTGGGTTTATGATTTTTGTTCAAATCATGTTTGCGCTGCTGATTTCACTCGGTGCGGCGATTCTTGTAACCACCATGGCATCGCAAATGCTTAAAGGTGTTACACGCGTATCCGTGTTGTCAAAAGATGATATTCTTGTTGGTATTTTTATTTTGGTTTTTGTATTTGCGGCGGCAATGCTTATCGTCAAAATAGTTACTCGCACCAGTCGTGCCGTCGAAACAATCGTTGATCACGATGATTATACCTCGGCCGGGAAGTCAAATAATGAAAACAAAAGCAAAAACCAAAAGCATGACCCGCGCTTGTATTTACCTGCCGAAGCAATGGCAGAAATGAAAAAACCGCATTACCTATCCATAGATAAAGAAAGCGAAAATGCCGACGCTGAAACCGATAATAAAAATAATGATAAAAATAACGACGGGCCTTCGCATAGTGTATCTGGAACAAACCAAAATGATGAAAAAACAGAGCCACTTCCGCTTGATGTAATCTCAACCATCAACAAGATAAATAAATTTGTAACCACTTCATTAAAGGCACTAGAAGGTGGAATGTCGGGGTCTGATCCTTATGCTTCATTTGGGGTTTCGCTTTATATGATTGGCGCTACGCATGCGCTTTGCCAAGAAAGCAAAATAAGACAAGATTTTAATAACGAAGTGCTTGGCGAGTCTTTGCGTGGAATTGGCCTTAGTCAAGATCGCATTAATTATCTAATCAGCCGTTCTGACGAATATTTGGTATCTGATCCTAGATATTTACAGATGTATCAGGTTGGTCGCAGTGCCATGGGCATATGGTTGGAATCTGGAATTGGTGCCCAAGAGGCATTTGCAATGTCTTATGAAAATTGGATTAAGCCTAGAGCAAAGCCAACGTCTCCCCCGCCTGTGATTGTATTATTTACGGACATCGCCGGTTCAACTGCAATGACACAAGAACGCGGTGACGAGGGCGCACAGGAAATTGTGCGCGAACACAACCGAATTGTGCGCGAGGCATTGGCTGTTTTTCAGGGTCGTGAAGTTAAACATACGGGCGATGGGATAATGGCATCGTTTTCCACCGGGGTTAACGGTGTTGAGGCTGCAATTGATATGCAGAGAAAAGTGAAGGAGATGGTTGAGAATAAACCCGAACTGCCATTGAAACTTAAAATTGGCATTAATGTTGGTGAGCCCATTTCCGAAGACAACGACCTGTTCGGCAGCACGGTTCAATTGGCAGCACGAATTGTGGATAAGGCCAACCCAGGAGAAATCCTTATTTCCGAAGCGGTGCGGGGCCTGACCCAAGGTAAAAAAATACCCTTTAAAAAGCACGATGAATTTGAAATGAAGGGGTTTGAGCACCCCATAGCAACCTATCGGGTTGTGTGGGAAAAAGTTCCAACAGAAACAGATACCGAATCAAATGCTGAGCCAGATGATAAGTCGAAAGTTGAGGCAGGGTCTGCCATATCACAAGTTGATGTGCCCGTAGAAAAGGCGGAAAAGAAAGAATCTTCGGAAATAGCCCCCAAAAGCCCAGAAGATAAAAAAGAAGATAAAAAAGAAACTGACAATTTAACAGTTGCGCAGGGCCCGGCAGAAGAAAGCAAAGCAGAGTAAGATACTGTAATTGCTTATTTTTATGCAGTTGTGACAGTGATTTGCCCACTTTTCTCTCATTTCCGGCCTTTGGGGCTTCAGATGTCGTTGACTTGAAAGCTAAAGCGGCTATATTGCCGCGACTTTCCGGGGTTTAAGGCCCCGATAAAGCAATGGATAAAGCGCGCAGCCCGAGGCCGCAATTTTTAAAGTCCGCCCCGTTTCTTAAAGGGTCGGCGCCATAGGGCGCGATATTGAAAAAAAGAGAGCAAGACCAATGTTTGCAGTAATTAAAACCGGCGGTAAGCAATACCGCGTTAGCGAAAACGATGTTTTCGTTGTTGAGAAATTGCAAGGCGAAGCCGGCGCCATAATCGAATTTAAAGAAGTGCTGATTTTAGGCGAAGAAGGCAAGGCCCCAACCGTTGGTGCGCCGCTTGTTGATAAGGCCGCTGTTTTTGGCGAAGTTGTTCGCCAAACCCGTGGTGACAAGATTATTGTTTTCAAGAAAAAACGCCGCCAGAACTATCGCCGCAAAGCAGGTCATCGTCAGGATTTGACGTTGGTAAAAATTGTAGCGATCAGCCCAACTGGAACTAAGCCTGCGGTTAAAAAAGCCGCCGCTAAAAAAGAAGAGCCAGCGGAGGCAAAAGCTGAAACAAAACCCGCAGCTAAGAAACCCGCAGTGAAAAAAGCACCGGCTAAGAAAGCTGCTGCTAAAAAAGCCCCAGCAAAAAAGGCAGCCGCTAAAAAAGCGCCAGCCAAAAAAGCTGCGGCAAAGAAAAAATCTTAAAGGAGTACTTGAACCATGGCACATAAAAAAGCAGGTGGCAGCTCCCGTAACGGTCGCGATACAGCAGGCCGCCGCCTTGGTGTGAAAAAATTTGGTGGCGAAGTCGTCATCCCCGGTAACATAATTATTCGTCAACGTGGCACTAAATACCACCCCGGCGATAATGTTGGCATCGGCAAAGACCATACAATTTTCGCCCTCATTGAAGGCATAGTTGCCTTCCGTGAAAAGAAGGGCAAAATGATCGTGGGTGTGCAGCCGGCTGCGTAACAATACGCTTAGGGCTCGCTTCCACCAATGTGTTAAAAAAGGGAATGGCGAGTGCCATTTCCTTTTTTTGTGGCCTTTTTTGGCCCAACTATACCGCGGGAGCGGAAAATGAAATTTCTTGATGAAGCAAAAATTTTTGTAAAAAGCGGTGACGGCGGTGCTGGCTGTATGTCCATGCGCCGCGAAGCCTTTGTCGAATTCGGCGGCCCCGATGGCGGCGATGGCGGGCGCGGCGGCGCAATCATTATTGAATGTGTGGATGGGCTAAACACCCTTATTGATTTTCGTTACCGTCAACATTTCAAGGCCGAACGCGGACACCATGGCATGGGTAAAGATCGTTTTGGTGCCAAGGGCAAGGATCTGGTTGTAAGGGTTCCTGCCGGCACACAAATATTGGCCGAAGACAAAGAAACATTATTGGCCGATATGACCACCGTTGGTCAAGAAACGGTCTTGTTGGCGGGTGGCGATGGCGGTCATGGCAACGCCCGGTTTAAAACATCAACCAACCGTGCGCCTAGGCGTGCCGATCCCGGGTATCCCGGTTCTGAAATGTGGCTTTGGCTGCGCCTTAAACTTATTGCCGATATCGGTTTGGTTGGGCTGCCCAATGCCGGTAAATCAACATTTATATCTGCGGTTTCCAGGGCTAAGCCTAAAATTGCCGATTACCCTTTCACCACGCTTCATCCCAATTTGGGCGTGATAAGAAGCAACAATAGGGAAATGGTTATGGCCGATGTTCCCGGCCTAATTCAGGGTGCCCACGAAGGCGCCGGCCTAGGCACGCGGTTTCTTGGCCATGTGGAACGCTGCGGGGCCATACTGCATTTGGTCGATGGCACCGCTGATGATGTGGCTGAAAATTACCGCATTGTCAGGGGTGAGCTGGATGCCTATGGCGGGGCCCTGACCGATAAACAAGAAATAATTGCACTTAATAAATGCGACGCCCTGATAGAAGAAATTATTGATGAAAACGTCAAGGCGTTGAGCGAGGCCTCGGGCAAAAAGGTTTATGCCATATCCGGTGCCGCCGGGATGGGTGTGGAAAGCCTTATGGAGGTGCTGTTTACAGCCGTAATTGATGCACGCGAAGCAGAAAAGGAGCTTGCGGCAGAGCAGTTTGCTGATAACGTTTCCATAGAAGATAGCGATGGCGATGAAGAAGGCGCTGAATAATGAGCACGGACAGCAACAGCAAAACCAACGCACTCCTAAACACCGCCAAGCGCGTGGTGATAAAGGTCGGCTCTGCATTGTTAGTCGATGAAGCCCACGGCACCGTCCATCGCAAATGGTTGGGAAGCTTGGCCGCTGATATTAAATCCATGCGTGATAACGGCCAAGAAGTAGTGCTGGTTTCATCCGGGGCCATAGCTGTTGGCAGGCATTATTTAGATGTTGGCAGCGGTCATTTAAAACTAGAAGAAAAACAAGCCGCCGCCGCCGCCGGGCAGGTGCGTCTGGCCCATGCCTATCTAGAAGAACTGCACAGCCATGGTTTAGGCGTCGGGCAGGTATTGCTAACGCTGGATGACACCGAAAATCGCAGGCGCTATTTAAATGCGCGCAATACCATAAACGCGCTTTTGCGTCTTGGTGCGGTTCCTTTAATTAATGAAAACGACACCGTTGCCACCGATGAAATTCGCTTTGGTGATAACGATAGGTTGGCGGCCCGGGTTGCGGCAATGATAAGCGCCGATGCCTTGGTATTGCTAAGCGATATTGATGGCCTTTATAC
>DAOWFB010000055.1 GCA_030638205.1 Thalassospiraceae bacterium | reverse complement strand
TAGGCGAATTTTTCGTGTTCGGTGCCAATGCGCCAATCGTTCTTGGGCTTGCAGCCAGAGGCCATATATTCAATCAACTGGGTCTGGTTTTCGATAACGCTCATCAATAATGCCTTATTGGTTTAATTATAGGGGTGGTAGATGTAATAATAGCACCATGAGCACAAATAACCACAGCCACAATCAGGCCCATAGCCCAGATCATAGCGAAGAACAAAAGCTTGATGCCACCGACATCATGGCCGACAGCCTGATAATGCGAATTACGCCCAAGGCATGGCACCCCTATTTATTGCTATTGCGAATTGATCGCCCGGCTGGTTCATGGCTTCTATTGCTGCCCTGCTGGTGGGGCGTTGCCATGGCATCAATGGGGGTGCCTGATTGGAAACTGCTTTTGGTTTTCTTTATTGGTGCCCTTACCATGCGTGGTGCCGGATGTGTTTTTAACGATATTGTTGACCGCAAGGTTGATGCCAAGGTTGCCCGTACCGCATTGCGGCCCATACCCAGTGGGCAGGTAAGCGTGACCAAGGCATTTATATTTTTTAATATTGTGTGTCTTGTTGGACTGCTAGCCCTTCTTCAACTTAATAAATTTTCCATATGGGTTGGCGTGGCAGCGCTGATACCGCTTGCGGTTTATCCGTTCATGAAACGGTTTGTGCATTTTCCACAATTGTTTATGGGGTTTGCCTTTAACTGGGGGGCGATGCTTGGCTGGGCTGCGGTGCGTGGCGAGCTATCGCTGGCACCGGGGTTGCTTTATCTGGCCGGTATTTTTTGGTCCCTTGGTTACGATACAATTTACGGCCATCAGGATAAAAAAGATGACATATTAATTGGTGTAAAATCACTAGCCATTAAATTGGGCAAAAATAACCGCCCATGGATTGGCTTATTTTATTTCATTACAATATTTTTAATTATTGCCGCAGGCTATGTGGCTGATAGCGGCTGGATATTTTATTTAAGCATGACCCTGCCCACAGCCCATCTGATATGGCAAATCAAAACCATTGATTTTGACAATCCCAAAGATTGCCTTTCCAAGTTCAAATCAAACCGGGATTTCGGGCTTTTGGTTTTTGCGGCCTTTGTGTTGGGCAACACTATCTAGCAAACCAACGAAGCAGTGCTTCAATTTAAGTATTGGGAAATATCAACTTCGTCTATTTGTTCGGGACGAAGGAATTTTTCTGCGTACTGTTTGTATATCCCAGATTTAAGCAACAACTGGAAAAGCTCGGGGTCAATGTGTTGGTCTTTGACCATAAATGATAAAATCTTGATGCTGTCGCTCAATGATTTTGGTTTTTTGTATGGCCTATCGGCGGCGGTTAATGCCTCAAACACATCGGCCAGCGCCATTATGCGGGCAGGAATTGACATCTGTTCCTTGGAAAGCTTGCGCGGATAACCGGTACCGATAAGGGTTTCATGGTGCGATCCGGCAAATTCCGGAACCCTGGATAAATGCTTGGGAAAAGGCAATTGGTCAAGCATAACAACCGTTTGCGCCACATGGTTTTGGATTATATAGCGGTCTTCGGCGGTTACCGTGCCGCGGGCAATGGACAGATTATCAAGCTCGCCCCGGTTAAACATATCTTTGGGAACATCCATATCAAAGCCGAATTCTTCGGGGTTATTAATCTCAAACGCACCATCACGGGGGAAAATATGGTCGGGCCTATCGACAAGCAGGTTTTCTTCCGCCGGCAATGATTGGGCTGGTGTTTTTTCTTTGCGTAATAATTCTTCCTGCGCAATGCCAAGGCGATCATCAAGGGTTCGTATCCATTTGCGCGATGCAATTTCACGTAAACGATCAACCTTTTCATCAGCCATGAATTCACCACCAACATTACATTCGGCAACGAATGAAAATTCATCATCAAGCTTAGTCCACTCGGTCTCCATTTCTTTTTTGAGGGTTGGCTCGTCACCGCCTTGGGCGATACCTTTCCAATAGGTAATTTCGGCGTCACGTTTAAGAATTTCAAACCGCATGCGAATTTCATGAATGCGATCATAAATAGTTTCAAGCTTGGTCGCTTTATCAACAACATATTCCGGCGTTACTACCTTGCCGCAATCATGTAGCCAGCTTGCCAGATGCAGTTCACGAAAACCGTCATCATCTAATGAAAATTCATTCAGCGTGCCATCGTTTGAACTGCACGCGGCAACCGCCAACATTTCAGCCAATTCTGGGACGCGGGCGCAATGGCCGCCAGTATAGGGTGACTTGGCATCAATGGCGCCACCCATAACCATGATAAATGCATCAAACAGCCTGCGCTGGGCATCAATAAGCAATTGGTTATCAACCGCAACCGCAGCTTGGCTTGCCAATGCTTCGATAAGCGGCTGGATTGTTTTATCAAATGTTATTACTTCATTTGTTTTTGGGTTTTTGGCATTGAGCAATTGCAAAACGCCAATAATTTCGCCGGAATGATTTTTCAACGGAACTGTTAAAAACGATTTTGAACGATAGCCGGTTCCTTCGTCGAATTTTTTAGTGCCGCTAAAATCAAACTTGGTTGATGTATAGGCGTCTTCGACGTTAACGGTATTGCCGCTAAGGGCGACGTGGGTTGCAATATTTTTATGGTTGGGCTCGCCAGTTTCCGGATTATGTAATGGCAATGGTGGAAACGGAATATCTTCGCCGGTGGTTCCGCCCTTGGCTATGCCCAAGCTATCGGTGCGCATAATTTCAAACTCCAAAAACTTTCCATCGCCTTCGGGTTCGAAAATTGTTTCGCCTTCATGCTCCACTAGATTGCCGCTCATATAAAGCGTGCCGCCATCGGCATGGCACATGGATTTTGCTTCGATAAGTATGGTTTCAAGCAAGCGCTTGTGGTCATGTTCGGCCGATAACGCGATACCAATTTCAACCAAGCGCGCATAATTAGGGCCCTCGCGTCGGTTAACTTGGTTTTCGGAAGATTTTCCGTCTGATGTCATGCTGTATAATTCCCACGCCTCAAGGCGCATATTAGGCTATGCCCCAAATGACAACCCTATCTTCTGGCCTATCTACAAGCAATTAAAGCATTATATTGCCCATCTGCACAACGCCCACAAATAAACCGTATGCCTGATTATTTCGATTTTTTGCAATGTTTTGTGTTGATTGGCGAATATTTCGTATAAACATTGGTGTCATGGCTTATTCATCATTAAGAGATTTTATTGAAAAATTGGAGCAAAGCGGAGATTTAGTCCGCGTGGCTGCCCCGGTATCGCCACACCTTGAAATGACCGAAATCCAAACCCGGCTTTTGGCCGAAAAGGGCCCGGCGGTGTTATTTGAAAATCCGGTAAACCCCGATGGCACACCGACAAATGTTCCGGTGCTGGTAAACCTGTTCGGAACCGTTGAGCGCGTGGCCCGCGGCATGAACCGCGAACCCGGCGAACTGCGCGAAGTTGGTGAAATGTTGGCTTTCCTGCGCCAGCCCGAACCACCCGGCGGCTGGCGTGAAGCCATGGAATTATTGCCGTTGATGAAATCGGTTATGTCGATGAAGCCCAAATCGGTAAAAAAAGCACCGGTGCATGAAGTGATAATCGAAGGCGACGATGTGGATCTTTCCACCCTGCCGATCCAGACATGCTGGCCCGGCGAACCGGGGCCGCTTATTACCTGGGGGCTGGTTGTAACCGGTGGGCCCGACCCAGAAACAGATAAACGCGATAGCCCTAATCTGGGCATTTACCGCATGCAGGTAACGGGCAAGAACACGACCCTAATGCGTTGGCTGCACCACCGTGGCGGTGCCCAGCATTTTGCCCGCTGGAAAGAAAAAAATGACACCCCCATGCCGGTCGCCGTGGTTATTGGGGCTGACCCCGGAACCATATTGGCCGCCGTTACCCCGGTTCCCGACACCCTTTCCGAATATCAATTTGCCGGGCTTTTGCGAGGTGAAAAGGTAGAGCTGGTTGATTGCAAAACGGTGCCGTTAAAAGTTCCGGCCACAGCCGAAATTGTTTTAGAGGGTCATATTTCATTATCTGAGACCGGCCCCGAAGGCCCCTATGGTGACCACACCGGATATTATAATTCGGTTGAAGAGTTCCCGGTGTTCACCGTTAGCGCAATTACAATGCGAAAAAATCCAATTTATCTTTCCACATTTACCGGGCGCCCGCCGGACGAACCCAGCGTATTGGGTGAGGCATTAAACGATGTGTTTGTGCCGCTATTTATTCAACAGTTCCCCGAAGTAGTGGATTTTTGGCTGCCGCCCGAGGCCTGCTCGTACCGGGTTGCGGTTGTTAGTATGAAAAAATCATACCCCGGCCATGCCAAACGAATAATGATGGGGGTCTGGTCATATTTGCGCCAGTTTACCTACACTAAATTTGTAATCGTGGTTGATGAAGACATCAATGCGCGGGACTGGAAAGATGTAATCTGGGCAATTTCCACCAATGTGGATGGAGCGCGAGACACCACCTTAATCGAGGGCACGCCCATAGATTATCTTGATTTTGCCTCGCCCGCTTCGGGACTGGGCTCAAAAATGGGCATTGATGCCACCACAAAAATGGGTTCGGAAATAACCCGTGAATGGGGCACTAAAATACGTATGGATGATGACGTGGTGGAAAAAGTTTCTGCCATGTGGGATGAGCTGGGCTTACCTGGTTCGGGCAGGCCTATCTGGCCTGCTAAAAAATAATTCTTTGGCCAATTTGGAAAAATAAAATCAAATGAACGACACATTAAATCTTCTCCAAGACCTGATTAAAAAAGCAAAGGCCAAAGGTGCCGATGCCGCCGATGCGGTGCGGGTTGAGGGGACATCATTGTCTTTAACCTACCGCTTGGGCGCGGTTGAACAGCTAGACCGTTCCGAAGGCAGCGACCTTGGCCTGCGTGTGCTGGTGGGTAAACGCCAAGCCATAGTTTCCACATCCGACACATCGCCTAAATCGCTTGATGAAATGGTTGAACGTGCAATTGCCATGGCACGCGCCGTACCCGAAGATGAATTTGCCGGGCTAGCTGATCCTGAACAACTTATCAGCGGAGAAATTCCTGATTTGGATATGTTCGACGCATATGAGCCAAGCGCAAAACAAATGGAAGAAATGGCCCGTGCCGCCGAAGAAGCGGGCCTTGCGGTTAAGGGCGTTACCAACTCCGAAGGGGCAAGCGTTGGTTTTGGTAAAACAAAAGTCGCCATGGCCGCAAGCAATGGGCTGGCCCACACATATTCCAGATCCGGCTTTAATTTAAGCGCATCACTTTTGGCGGGCAGCGGAACAGAAATGGAACGCGACTGGGATTACACCGGGGCAGTATGGTTAGAAGATTTGCGCGATGCAGCCGAGGTTGGGCGCACGGCGGGCGAAAACGCGGTTAAAAGATTAGGTTCAAAAAAAGTAGCATCACAAACTTTGCCGGTTATTTATGATGCCCGGGTTGCAAAATCACTTGTCGGGCATCTTTCCGGTGCGGTTAACGGGCAATCAATAGCGCGCGGCACGTCATTTTTAAAAGACAGTATGGATGAGCAAATTTTTAAGCCCGGCATAAATATTGTTGATGACCCGTTACGCAAGCGCGGTCTTAGCTCGGCCCCGTTTGATGATGAGGGCATTGCATCAACAAAAATGAATATCATTAATGATGGCGTCCTTAGCACATGGTTTCTTGATTTGCGTTCGGCCCGGCAATTGGGTTTACAAAGCACCGGTTCCGCTTCACGCGGGGTGTCCGGCCCACCACACCCGAGCTCCAGCAATCTGTATCTTGAGCCGGGAAATAAAACCCAGGCGCAAATGATTGAGGAAATTGATAAGGGGATACTAATTACCGAACTTATCGGCATGGGGGTAAATCAGGTAACCGGCGATTATTCCCGTGGCGCATCCGGGTTTTGGATTGAAAAAGGTGAAATCGCATTTCCGGTTAGCGAATTGACGGTAGCTGGCAACCTAAAAGGCATGTTTTTGAGCCTTGAGCCAGCCAATGACCTTGTCTTTCGCTATGGCACCGACAGCCCTAGCATCAGAATTGAGGCCATGACCATAGCTGGAACTTAGGCATTTACCCCGTATTGGCCCTTATTTAATCTCCATGCTACATTGCGGACACGTCTAACCGCCTACAATATTGGCTAAATTTCGGGGAATACACCAACTTGTCAAAAATACACGCTCATAAATCTGCGGCTGACAAGCACGCTCATAAATCCACGGCTGGCAAGCACGCGAGCACATCCGTTCTTATGGGTCGACTGTGGCGCGAAAATGTTAGGCAATATAAATGGTGGCTGGTGTTGGCCGTTATTTGCATGGCCATTATGGCCGCTGCCACTGCCATAAGCATTTGGCTGTTAAAGCCGGTGGTTAACGATATTTTTATCGACCAACGCGAAGACATGCTGATGCTTATCGGCAGCGCAATTTTAATAACATTTTTTATTAAAGGTATCGCCAACTATGCCCAATCGGTTTTGATGGCGTTTGTAGGGCTTCGCATTGTCGCAGATTTACAAAAGCAGCTCTACAACCACATGACCGGTCTGGATATGACTTTCTTTCACAACAATTCAACCGGAAAATTAGTAAGCCGTTTTACCGTCGATATCCATGCCATACGGGTTACGGTTTCACACGCAATTACGGTTTTTGGCAAAGACCTGCTTACACTTATCGGTCTTGTTGCGCTGATGTTTATTCAAGACGCACAATTGGCCGGGGTTGCGTTTATAGTTTTCCCCCTGGCAATTTTACCAATTGTAAAAATTGGCCGTAAAATGCGTCGGGTCACCACCGCCTTTCAAGAAGAAACTGGAATGTTCACCACGTTATTAGAGCAAACGTTTCAAGGCATTCGGGTTGTAAAAGCATATTCGATGGAACCTTACGAACAGGGTCGTGTGGGCGAAATTATAGATAAACTGTTCAGGACATTTCTAAAGGCAAACCGCGCACGAGCCATGAACAGCCCCATAATGGAAACCCTTGGCGGCGTTGCCATCGCGATGGTTATTGTTTATGGCGGCCAACGAGTAATTGACGGCGGCATGGATGCGGGTTCGTTTTTTTCATTTATCGCGGCACTTCTTTCGGCCTATGAACCTATGAAACGTCTTGCCAATCTTAACGCCACCGTTCAAGAGGGTCTAGCCGGGGCCGAGCGCACGTTTGCGCTTCTTGACCGTAGTGCATCAATAAAAAACAAACTAAACGCATCTGATCTTTCGCCCAACGGTGGTGAAATAAAACTGGAAAACGTTTCCTTTGCCTATGACAAAAGCGATGAAAACACATCTACTGACACAATAAGCCATATAAACATCACAGTTCCCGCCGGTAAAACCGTTGCGCTGGTCGGCGCGTCGGGTGCGGGCAAATCAACATTGATGAATTTGGTACCCCGCTTTTACGAAATAAACGAAGGCCGGGTTATGATTGATGGGCAGGATATCCGCGACGTTACAATAAAATCGTTGCGCGGTTCCATGGCGCTAGTCAGCCAAGAAATAACACTTTTTGATGACAGCGTTCGCGCCAACATAGCCTATGGCCGCCAAGGAGCATCAGAAGATGAAATAATCGATGCCGCACGCAATGCCTCGGCCCTTGGCTTTATAGAAGAACTGCCCCAAGGCTTTGATACCCAAGTTGGCGAACACGGGGTAAAGCTTTCCGGTGGCCAACGCCAACGCTTAGCCATAGCCCGGGCCATGTTAAAAAATGCACCCATATTACTGCTTGATGAGGCCACTTCGGCACTTGATACAGAATCCGAACGCAACGTGCAAAATGCACTGGATGAATTAATGAAAGATAGAACAACGCTTGTAATTGCCCATAGGCTTTCAACCGTTGTCGGTGCAGATTTGATATATGTTTTAGATGCGGGGCGGATAATTGAACAAGGAAGCCACGGCGAGCTACTGGATAAGGGGGGGGCGTATTCCAGCCTTTATCATTTGCAGTTTGAAGATGATGGGCAGTGATGCGGTTAATTATGCCGTCGGTGAACGTGAGGCGCTAACCAAGTGAAGCTTTACAAAAAAATACTCAATCAACCCTGGGCGCAAAATGTCGTATCCATGCTTGCTGCGTCATACCTGCGCTTTGTACGCTTAACCGGGCATTGGGATATTCGCGGCTGGAAAACCGTACAATTATTAATTGATGAAGATCGACCAATAATTCTATGTTTTTGGCATTCACGCCTAATAGCCAATGCATTTGCATGGAAAACCAGCAAGCCCCTACACCAGCTAAGCACCCCCCATCGTGATGGAAAAATTGCCGCGGGGGCATATAACCGTTTGGGCGTAAAAACCATATGGGGCTCAACCAGCAAAGGCGGTTCCCAAGCGGTGCGTGGAATATTAAAAGTTCTTAAAAGCGGAGGAGCTGTATCAATAACTCCGGACGGCCCTCGCGGCCCCCGCCAAAGAATGCAGTCCAGTGCAATTGATATTGCCCGCATATCGGGTGCGGTTTTGGTGCCCGTGTCCAATTCAATGAGTGGGGCAAAAATGTTAGGTACATGGGATAAAATGTTGGTTCCGCTTCCGTTTGCCCGTGGTGTTTTTGAAATAGGAACCCCGATTGAAGTCCCCCGCGATGCATCGGCTGAACAACTTGAAAATATAAGGCTGGAAATGGAAAACAGTCTTAATGAAATTACCATCAAGCTTGATAAAGAAACGGGTGTAACCACACCTGAACCAGCACCCATTAACACCGGTAATGCGGAGGTGTCGTCATGATGCTTTCATTTTACCGTATGTTCACATCCTTAGGCGCACCGTTAATTGCGATTTATCTTTCTAGGCGCTTGAAAAAAGGCAAAGAAGACCCAGAACGATTTACCGAACGCCTTGGCATTGCATCTATAGCCAGGCCCAATGGAAAATTAGTTTGGATACATGCCGCCAGCGTGGGCGAAGCTCTATCGATGTTAAAAGTAATAGAACAAATACTAAAAAAATATAACGACTGGTCGGTTTTGGTAACAACCGGAACTGTAACTTCTGCAAAACTAATGACAGACCGTTTGGGTGAACGTGCCTTTCACCAATACGTTCCGGTTGACCGGGTAAAATATGTAAGACGGTTTCTTGAACATTGGCAGCCTGATTTAGGTATTTGGGCTGAATCTGAATTTTGGCCCAACATGGTTATCGAAACCCGAGCATCGGCCATTCCAATGATAGTTCTAAATGGCCGCATGTCGGCCAAGTCTTTCACCCGCTGGCAACAATACCCGTCCATGATACGCCAGATACTTATGTCTTTTACTGCTGTACTGGCCGGTAGCAACGCCGATGCCGAGCGGTTTGAAAAATTAGGGGCAAAAAATGTCAGCGCACCGGGAAACCTTAAATACGCGGCGGGGCCATTGCCCGTTGATGAGGCTGAATTAAATAAATTAAAAACTGAAATATCTGGACGGCAATTATGGTTAGCCGCATCCACCCACCCGGGCGAAGATGCAATCGTTGGCAAAACACATATGAAGCTAGAGCCAAGCCACAAAGGATTGCTAAGCATAATTGTTCCCCGCCATCCGGAACGCGGGCCTGAAATAGCAAACGAATTAATAAATATGGGTTTGAAAGTATCTCTTAGAAGTAAGGCCCAAGCAATTGAACCAAGCACTCAAATTTATATTGCCGACACCATGGGTGAGATGGGAATTTTTTACAGGCTTGCAAAAATTGCCTTCATTGGAAAATCATTAATCGGTAATGGCGGGCAAAACCCGCTAGAGGCTGCGTGGTTAGAAAGTGCCATTATATTTGGCCCAAGAATGGAAAATTTTGAAGATATATCCACCGCCCTTATTAATGCGGGCGGGGCCAAACAAATAAATGACACAAGCGAATTAGTGGGCGCAGTAGCAGACCTGCTTGATGGCCCGGATAATATTAAAAAAATGGCCGAGGGTGCCATGGGCGAAGCAAAATCTATGGCAGGATCCATCGAAAAAGTAATGAGCGCGCTTGAGCCTTTTTTTACAAACGCGGGTGACGCGCCATGATTAAATCACCCAAACACTGGCAACAAGCGGGGATAGTTCCGTTATTGCTTTCCCCGTTAAGCCTTATCTACCGCATGGCAAGTGCATTTCCACGCATGATAGCCAATCCATTGCGGGCAGATATTCCCGTCATATGCGTTGGCAACATTGTGGCTGGCGGTGCTGGCAAAACACCTATCGCCATTGATATTGCAACGCGCCTTAAAAACATTGGCAAAAGCCCACACATTATAACCCGCGGTTATGGTGGCGATGCTATTGGGCCCATAATGGTTGAAGCTGGGGCTAATTGGCACGACACCGGTGATGAAGCAATTCTTTTGGCCGCCGCCGCACCCACATGGGTTGCCAAGGATAGAAAGGCGGGCGTTGCCAACGCCACCAACAACGGTGCGGATATGGTTATTTTAGATGATGGTTTTCAAAACCCGTCACTAATAAAAGATTTATCCATTGTTGTGGTTGATGGCGGTTTTGGATTTGGCAATAAAATGCTGCTACCGGCGGGGCCATTGCGTGAAAGCATAAATTCCGGCATATCGCGGGCAGGTGCAGTGGTAATTATTGGCGACGATAAACAGGGCGCACGCGCAAGCATATTAGAATCTAACGCAAAAATTGAAATATTACAGGCACGCTTACGGCCCACAAACGGTGATGAATTAAAAGACCGTGACGTTGTTGCCTTTGCCGGAATTGGTCGCCCGGAAAAGTTTTTTGAAACCTTGGCTGAAATTGGCTGCAACATTAAATCCAGTCACTCCTTCCCCGATCATCACGAATATTCAATTCGTGATATTTCGCCCATATTAGAAATGGCTGAAAAAATTAACGCAGTTGTGGTTACCACCGAAAAAGATGCGGTTAAAATACCCGCCAACATGCTTGAAAAAATAACCGTCATTAAGGTCGAGATAGAATGGGCAGGACAAGATGCGACAAAGCTAGAAAAATTGTTATTAGGGGCTGCGGACAATGGCTGAACAACTAGAACCCATCAGCCACCGCCAGACAAGCCTGCTTGATTATATTTCGGCATTCTTTGCCTACGTCGCAATGATTTTATTGCGCCTATTACCGCTGGACTGGGCCTCAAACATTGGTGGAAAGACTGCACGGTTTATTGGCCCACACATTAAAGGGGCGACGCGTACTGCCAGAAAAAATATTAAAGCCGCATTTCCTGAAAAAACCGCTGACGAAATTGAAGCAATCATCAAGGACGTATGGGAAAATCTTGGTCGTACCACCGCCGAGTTCGCATTGATTGATAAACTTGCATACCGCATAACCATCGAAGGGTTAGAGCACCTTACCAATGCTGGTAAAGACGGCAAACCAAGTCTTTTCTTTGGCGCACATATGGGCAACTGGGAATTGCCGCTTATTATTGGCGGCATCCATGGCGTAACAATAAATGCTTTTTATCGTGCGCCCAACAATCCGTTATTATTAAAAGTTTTTTCTAATCGCCACCTTGCAGGCGAACTAATACCCAAGGGCGCACCCGGGGCCAAGCGGGCATTTTCGCTTTTAAAAAAAGGTCAATCGTTGGGAATTTTAGTTGATCAAAAACTAAACGATGGCATTGCGGTTCCATTTTTTGGACGTGACGCCATGACCGGAACCGCACTGGCTGAATTTGCCCTACGCTTTGATGCGCCCATGGTGCCAATTCAATGTTTGCGTGAAAACGGTGCTAATTTCCGCCTTATCCTGCACCCCCCGCTTGAGGTAAAAAAAACCGGCGAGCGGGAAAAAGATGTGGCGGCAATAATGCACAATGTTAATTCCATACTCGAAGGCTGGATACGTGAAAACCCGGGCCAATGGCTATGGCTGCATCGGCGCTGGCCGAATTAAAGCTAATTTTTATGTTGTGACATTGGCCCCACCACAAGCCCAGGGTCAAGGTGGGTAAATTTCCACGTCATTCCCCAATGCAAATGCGGCCCGGTGGTGCGCCCGGTATTGCCAACGGTGCCAATGGGCTCGCCTTTTTTAACCATCTGGCCTTCTGTTACGGAAATATCGTCCATGTGGGCGTAAACCGTGCTTAAACCCAGACCATGATTTATCATCATTGTTTTCCCGGTATAAAACATATCTTGATGAACCAATGCCACTATACCGTCCGCCGGTGATTTAATAACGCTGCCTTTGGGGGCGGCGATATCAACCCCGTTATGAGGGTTTTTAGGATTGCCGTTTAATATTCTCTGCGACCCATAAACCCCCGATATTGTCCCGGTTACAGGCCAGCCAAAACCGGATAGAAAATTGGTTAATTCATTTACCGTGGCGCGAACTTCGCCAATTTTATAATTATCTGCTTTTATGCGGGCAACGTCTTCAGGTTTGGGGGTTACTTTCCTGCTTGGCAGGCCGTCAATGCGCTGGATATCGTATTCACGCGCAGCAATTGTCAGCCTGCGTGTTTCGGCACGGCCACCGGGAAATTTTATTTCAAGGTTTGCATCAGACCCGGCATTGCGGCCAAAGCCAAAAATAAAAGTACCGTTTTTAGCCACCGTCACGTCTTTGCCGGAAAGCTTTAGCAATGTTCCGGGTGGGGCTTCACCCAAAACAAGCCCGCCTTGGGTGAAATTTCCTTCAAACGAAATGCTCCCTGCGGCAAATGAGTTGCCCGCACCCATAAACAAAACCAAAATTGATAAAAATATTTTCACAATAATTATCATAATAGCTTTCACAATAATTTCCCCTGGCGCACGTCTTGTTTCTTAGGCTTAACTTTTGAATTTTTATTTTCTTTTCCGGTAATGCGTGCGCCTAATCTGCCGTCAGCCATTTGCAAGTTGACATCATCACCAGTTTTTAAACTTGCAGCCCTGGTAATGGTTTTTCCGTCTGGGGTTTGCAACAACACAAAGCCCCTATCCAATACCCGCTGGTATGAAAACCCTTCTAACAAGCGTTCGGTTTGTGAAATTCTGTTCCGTCGCGCCTCAATCCCCAACACCATGCCGCGAATAAGGCTGCTTGCACTACGTTCAAGGCTACGTCCAGCAAATGAAACCCGTTGGGTTGGGTTGGTCAGCCCAGTTGCGCTTTGTGCGACCCGGCGCAAACGGCGTTCAACCCCATTTTTTAAGCTACCGCCAAGTCGGGCATTCCAATCATCAAGGCGCTGGGATGCGGTTCCCACCATATGGGCTAAATCAGGTAAGCCCCGGGCCAAACCATCAAGATGGGTTTTACGCGCCGAAGTTATGCGGGGTGCGCTACGGCCAAGGCGCGCGGCATTATCCATAACGTCTGCCAAAAGATCGGCCTTAACCGGTACCGCCATTTCAGCCGCGGCCGTTGGGGTTGGCGCACGCAAATCAGATGCATAATCTATTAATGTTGTATCTGTTTCATGACCGACTGCGGAAATAAGCGGAATGCTACATTTGGCTGCGGCGCGAACAACGGCTTCTTCATTAAATGCCCATAGGTCCTCGATGGAGCCGCCGCCACGGGCAACAATTATCAAATCGGGGCGCGGCAGTTTTTTGTTGCCGGGTTTTATTTTATCAAATCCGGCAATGGCGGCGCTAATTTGTTCGCCCGCACCATCGCCCTGCACCTTGACCGGCCAAACAATAACATGAACCGGGAAGCGGTCTTCTAGGCGGTGCAAAATATCACGAATAACCGCACCGGTGGGTGATGTGACCACGCCAATAACCCGGGGCAGATAGGGTAATTCTTTTTTTAGTCCCTCATCAAACAGACCTTCACGGGCAAGTTTCTTTTTACGGTCTTCTAATAATTTTAAAAGCGCACCTTCGCCCGCGACCTCAACCCGTTCGACCACAATTTGATAACGCGAACGTGGGCCATAACTGGTTAGCCTGCCGGTCGCTATTATTTCAAGTCCGTCTTCGGGTTTTGTTTGTAGCTTGGCCGCAGCTCCGCGCCAGCAAACGGCATCAATAACGTCTTTTTCATCTTTAAGAGAAAAATAAAGATGGCCCGACGCGGCCCGGGTAAACCCCGATATTTCGCCCCTGATACGCACATAAGGGAACTCGTCCTCTAGCGTTTGCCGTATTAGGGTCGATATTTCCCCCACCGAATAGATTTCAGGCCCACCATCGTCTGTTTCTGGGCCATTTTCCGTAAAATTGTTGATGTTTGTGTGTTCACTCATGTCCAACAGTATGTATGATAGAAATCAAGGCGGCAAAATATATTAGCTGCAAAATAACAAGAAAATTGAGGGAGTCTGAGAACAATGAAGGTTCTGGTAGTAGGTAGCGGTGGTCGTGAACATGCCTTGTGTTGGGCAATTTCACGCTCGGCAAAATGTAAAAAGCTTTATGCCGCGCCCGGAAACGCCGGAATTTCGCAAATAGCCGAATGCGTAGATATTTCCGTCATGGACGACGCGGGAATTTTAGAATTTTGTAAATCGGAAAAAATTGATTTTGTCGTAATCGGGCCGGAAGCCCCGCTGGTGGCGGGCTTGGCTGATGTCCTTGCTCAGGCCGGGATAAAATCCTTTGGCCCCAGTGCCGATGCCGCGCAAATAGAAGGCTCCAAAGGGTTTATGAAAGACCTAATGGCAAAATATGGCATCCCCACTGCCGCTTACGGCCGCTTTAACGAGCCCGACGCGGCCAAAGAATATATTTTACGCCTTGAAGAAAAAGTTGTGGTCAAGGCTGACGGTCTGGCCGCAGGCAAGGGCGTAATATTATGCCACAACAAAAACGAAGCCTACGCCGCCATTGATCATTTAATGACCGAACGTGCCTTTGGTTTTGCCGGGGACGAGGTCTTGATTGAAGAATTTATGGAAGGCGAAGAAGTAAGCTTTTTTGCCCTAGTTGATGGCAAGCATGCGATTGCACTTGCCAGTGCCCAAGACCACAAAGCGGCATTTGATGGCGACACCGGGCCCAATACTGGCGGCATGGGCGCATATTCACCGGCGCCTATTGTTGATGCCGCCATGCATGACAAAATAATGGAAATAGTTATTAACCCCACCATCAAAGCCATGGCTGACGAAGGCTGCCCATTTACCGGCGTGCTGTTTGCAGGGCTGATGATTAGCGATGGGGAACCAAGGGTTCTTGAATTCAATGCTCGCTTTGGTGACCCCGAATGCCAGGTATTAATGGCGCGTATGCAATCAGACGTTCTGGACGCACTGGTTGCGTGTTCGGATGGGACCCTTGATAAAATAAATATTAGTTGGTCAGACGATACCGCCCTTACCGTAGTAATGGCCACCAATGGATACCCCGGCCATTATGACAAAGGTTCTGAAATTAAAAACATAGCTGCCGCCGATGCCATGGATGGGGTAAATGTTTTCCATGCCGGAACCAAATATGACGGCGAACGCCTAACCGCGGTTGGTGGGCGGGTGCTGGGCATTACAGCCATGGGTAAATCGGTGCTAAATGCCCAGACCAAGGCCTATAAAGCGGTAGACGCCATCGACTGGCCCGGTGGGTTCTGCCGCCGCGACATTGGTTGGCGCGCGCTAAAGCGCTAGAGGGCGGGGCCGCTCTTAAATGCCAAATATATGGAGAGCCGTGAAGCGTTAGCGCCTATCTTTAAAAAAATCTTTTAAAATCTCGCCGCAGGCGGTTTCATTGATGCCGCCATAGACCTCTGGCTTGTGGTGGCAGGTGGGTTGTTCAAAAATGCGCGCCCCATGGTCAACCCCGCCTGATTTTGGATCATAGGCACCAAAATATACCCGGCGAATGCGGGCAAATGATATTGCCGCCGCACACATGGGGCATGGCTCCAAGGTAACGTATAAATCACAATCGCTCAGCCGAGCCGAACCAGCTTTTGTTGTTGCTTCTCTAATTGCCAGCATTTCAGCGTGTGCGGTGGGATCGCCCCATTCTTCGGTGCGGTTAGATGCCTTTGATATGATTTCACCGCTAGTGCCATCAACAATTACGCAGCCAACCGGAACTTCGCCCCGTTTGGCAGCACTTTCGGCTTGGATCATTGCCGCTTGCATTAAATTTTCACTAATTATATTCATAGGGCCGACCTTGAATGGCCGACTTGTTTTCGTCAAGTGCTGGACAGAACCGGGTGTGAGGATTACCGTTAAGCTATGACAACAGACCTTTTAACCCCGGTTATCGGCATCACCATGGATTGGAATGAGGCCGGTGAATATTCAAAATTTCCATGGTATGCGCTCAGGCAAAACCACGTCACGTCTGTGGTGAACGCTGGCGGCCTGCCGTTTTTGCTGACCCACGAGCCAGACCTGATTGAACTTTACCTTAACGATATTGATGGGCTAATCGTTTCCGGCGGGGCATTTGATATCAACCCATCCATGTACGGCGAAAGCGGCATTCACGAAACAACAAACCCAAAGGAAAGCCGTACCGCCGCAGAAATGACGCTGCTGGAAGGTGCGCTGGAAATGAATATCCCGGTTTTAGGAATATGTGGCGGGCAGCAATTATTGCACGTTGCGCTGGGGGGAACGCTTATCCAACATTTGCCAGATGCGGTTTCGGGCGGTATAGAGCATGAGCAAAAAAATCCCCGCAACGAAATTGGTCACACGGTTAATGTAGTTCCCGGAACGTTACTACACGATATTGTGGGCTTAGATGAAATTGGCGTTAACAGCGCCCACCATCAGGCGGCAAAGGATGAGCCTGCAACATTAAAAATAAATGCGCGTGCGCCCGATGGAACAATCGAGGGCATAGAAGCGCCAGAGCAAGCATTTTGTTTGGGCGTA
>DAOWFB010000171.1 GCA_030638205.1 Thalassospiraceae bacterium | reverse complement strand
TCAAACTGTTCGCGCGATTTCTTGTTAACGTGCGGCGAACGCAAAACGGTGTATTTATCTATCCGTGTAGGAAGCGGAATAGGACCGCGAACCTCGGCGCCAGTGCGTCGCGCCGTGTTTACAATTTCGCCTGCGGACTGATCCAGTACTCGGTGATCATAAGCCTTCAAACGAATGCGGATGCTTTGATGTTCCATCTGCTTTTAACCTATTCCTAAAATTAACGACCCCCCGGAAATCGGGGGGTCTATATTTGTTTAAGCAATCACCTTAGCTACAACGCCGGCACCAACGGTACGGCCACCTTCGCGGATAGCGAAGCGCAGGCCTTCGTCCATGGCGATTGGAGCAATGAGCTCTACTTCCATGGAGATGTTGTCGCCCGGCATAACCATTTCTGTGCCATCAGGCAGTTTAACCGAACCGGTAACATCGGTGGTACGGAAGTAAAACTGGGGACGGTAGTTAGAAAAGAACGGTGTATGACGACCGCCTTCTTCTTTGGTCAAGATGTAGGCTTCGGCGGTAAACGTGGTGTGTGGGGTGATGGAGCCTTTGGCTGCCAGAACCTGACCACGTTCAACGTCTTCACGTTTGGTGCCACGTAAAAGAACACCAACATTATCGCCTGCTTCACCAGAATCCAGCAATTTGCGGAACATTTCAACACCGGTGCAGGTGGTTATGGTGGTGTCTTTGATGCCAACGATTTCAATTTCGTCGCCAACCTTAACCACGCCGCTTTCGATACGACCGGTAACAACCGTGCCACGACCGGAGATTGAGAACACATCTTCGATAGGCATCAAGAACGGCTTGTTTTTTGGGCGTTCTGGCTGTGGAATGTATTCGTCAACGGCTTTCATCAATTCAATGATTGAATTCTTGCCAATTTCGTCATCACGGCCTTCAAGGGCCGCCAAGGCTGAGCCTTTAACGATGGGAATATCATCACCGGGGAAATCGTAAGATGATAGAAGCTCACGGATTTCCATTTCAACCAGTTCAATTAGTTCTTCGTCGTCAACCTGATCGACCTTGTTCATGTAAACAACTAACGATGGAACGCCAACCTGACGGGCGAGCAAGATGTGCTCGCGGGTTTGCGGCATGGGGCCATCGGCGGCCGATACAACCAAGATACCGCCATCCATCTGGGCTGCACCGGTGATCATGTTTTTTACATAATCTGCGTGACCGGGGCAATCAACGTGGGCGTAATGACGGGCGTCGGTTTCATATTCAACGTGGGCGGTAGAAATGGTAATGCCGCGCTCGCGTTCTTCCGGGGCCTTGTCGATATCGGCATAGCCGGAGAATACAGCTCCGCCGGTTTCGGCTAGAACTTTGGTGATAGCAGCTGTCAACGTGGTTTTACCATGATCAACGTGACCAACGGTGCCGATGTTACAGTGCGGTTTAGTACGCTCAAACTTTTCCTTGGACATGCCTCTAATTCCTTAACAGTTCGGTTATTTAACCAAGCTAAACAAAAAAAACGGTTGCTACTCTTTAAGTCTGCTCCCTTGAAACCTCAAGGTAGATGGAGCGGGTGAAGAGAATCGAACTCTCGTCGTAAGGTTGGAAACCTTCTGCTCTACCATTGAGCTACACCCGCACGCGATCTCATCTCTTGTTCATTTGCGATTTTCACCGACCCGTAGATGGTGGAGGGGGATGGATTCGAACCAACGTAGGCGTGAGCCAGCGGGTTTACAGCCCGCCCCCTTTAGCCACTCGGGCACCCCTCCTCATATAAGTCGGGAAAACGCACTGCTATTCATACTCTTTAACTTAAATAGCAGCGTGAACGGTGCGAACTATGAGCATTTGACGATTATTGTCAACCGAGAAAAGGCTTAAAAGCCTTTAAAATCCTTGGCCATATGGCCTTTTTATGGTTTATGGCAACAGTCACTAAAATGGAGAGGCAAAATGAGCCGCAAAAGCAGAAAAAAACTAATGCAACGGGTGCCGCACAAGGCAATGGTTGAAGGCGATGGCACTGGTAAAGGTAGCAGTGGAGCACACCAAAACTGGATTTTTGGCCACCATGCAGGGCTTGCCGCCATTGCCAACCCGGAACGCAAGGTTTTGCGTATTGTGGTCTCCAAGCAAAGCGTAGATGACGGCCTTGTTTTTGAAATTAAAGACGCGGTGACCGAGGCCGGCATAACCAGACCCGGTCCGGAACAAAAAGACCGCGCCGCATTGGATGATATTTTTGGCTGGGGCGCAGTACACCAAGGGTTGGCGGTGCAGGTGGCAAACCTTGAACAACCGGAATTAGAAGACCTGATTGATCTGGCCCACGGCCAAGAAAGCGCCTGCATTGTGGTGCTGGATCAGGCCACCGATCCGCGCAACATAGGCGCGGTTATGCGTTCGTGCGCCGCCTTTGGTGCCATGGGCTTGGTAGTACAAGACCGCAACGCACCGGAAATGACCGCGACCATGGCCAAAGCCGCATCGGGGGCCGCCGAAAGGTTGCCATTGGTGCGGGTTACCAACATTTCCCGCGCAATTGACGATTTAAAGAAAGAGCAGTTCTGGGCCATTGGCCTTGATGGTAGCGCCACCGAGGCTCTCGACAGAAAAGTAATGAAAGGCCGCGTCGCAATAGTATTGGGCGCAGAAGGTTCGGGCCTTAGGCGTTTGGTTGCAGAAACCTGTGACCGTTTGGTCAAAATCCCCATTTTGGGCAGTGTTGAAAGCCTGAACCTTTCCAACGCCGCAGCGGTAGCGCTTTATTCCTTCGCCGAAAGCAACCGGGCCGAATAAATACACAATAAATACACTCAATAAATATTTGGGGCATCCTTGCACTTAAACAAGACCGAGGGTATATGATTGCCTCTATGATTGCCCTTTTACGTTCATTGGCGTTTATGGGCCGGCTTAGCTCAGTTGGTAGAGCACCTGATTTGTAATCAGGGGGTCGCGGGTTCGACTCCTGCAGCCGGCACCATTTTTCTTTTATTTCTGGCGTTTTATGCTCCCTACTTTAGGGGTATATTTTTTGTGAATATTTTTGTGAATGTTTTTTGGCGATCTAGTGGCCGACAGAAAACCTTAACCTGCTCCCGGTTCAAACCTGACGTTTGGTGCGGGAAACAAGGTTGGTACCCAAGCCTTACTTTCTCTTCAATCGGTCGCAAGAATTCCAGCGTATTGCTTGAGTAGCCACCATAGCCAAGCGCCCATAATCAAAGTGAGGGCGGTCGGTGTCATAATAGCCCAGGCAACGCCCTGGTATTCAAATGCCCAGGAATAGGCCAACGCCAACCCCATCAATGTATGCGCCAGAGCCATTCCCGTGACCAAAGATCCTTGGCCTTTCATATTGTGGGTAGCAGCCATATAGGCAGCGAGGGCAACGCCGATCTCCATGCCGCCCGCCCATCTAACCCATTGTGGAGATGCTGTAGTAGGCTCCTGCGCCATGCCGATTACCACTTCCGGAATCACCATGAAACCGAATCCATAAATCATGTTGACGATAGCAGTGAGAAGAAGGGCAGTTTTCAAAGAACCAACAGAAGTGACTTGTGTAGTTGAGTTTGCATCATTCATAACACTCTCCCTTATTGAAGTGTGGGCCTCAGCAAGAAGGAAAATATTGGTCGCTTTCTCCTAGTATTTTGATGAGGGAGCCAACGGCGCCCCCCTTAAACTAGAGCGCGTCCTACAACCAATAGTATAGCAGTTACAGCGGATATATACTATCACCCATAATGCCCATGGCTTTAGGTCGCTTGCTTTGTAATCAGGGGGTCGCGGGTTCGACTCCTGCAGCCGGCACCATTTCCCTTAAAATTATGTCATTTTAGACCCCTGCCTTGGGGATCTATTTTTTTGTGAATATTTTTGTGAATAATTTGGACCCTGAACGCGGCCAGTCAACAGCTCAACATAAAGCTGCCCCCAGCATTCGGAAAGTCGGCCTATCATTCCAAAACGTCAGATTACCTCACGAAAGCGGACGTCCTCTATAGAAGTTTCCAACCATAAACAGCTGTAATTGCAAGCGTATAGGCCGCAAGAATAACAACATTAATTGGTTTTCCTGAAAGCTTAGGCGTTTTGATCTGTGACACATTAAAGGCCGCAAGCCCCAATCCACTAGCGTAGAGAATTACAGAAAAAACTCCCGAACTAAACAAGCCTTCAAATAGAAATATAAAAACGAGCACTAAACTGTTATTATCAAGGGCCAGTCCGGTATATTTCGATCCGTCGGCAAGACCAAACGTACTAAAATAACTTAATCTCAGGGCCGCAGCGCCAAGCATTAAAAATGCCCCCGGCAGAAATGCAGGTTCGAATTTTCCATAACTTAATAGAAGTATGGCAGGAGCAACGCCATAGCTGACAATATCGATCAGCACATCAAGCTGCCCGCCAAACAAGCTGTCTGAGCCTGTGCGCCCCTTCATCTTGCGGGCAACAAGCCCATCGGCCCAATCAAAAGCAACGGCCCAGACCATTCCTATCATTGCAGCAGGGTAAACACCTATAATCATGAAATATATGGCAAGTGTTGTGCAACCAAGACCAGCAAGAGAGCAAATATTTGGAAGGTCAAATACATAAGAAATGATAGAATTTAACTGTTTTTCTTGAGTATTACGGTCTTCAATTGTCATTATATATCCTGAAAATAAGATAGCTTTCTATTTTACTACATTAAGACTATATAACACACATAATTGCATATGATGTTATTTGGATAAAGGTTCATAATACATAATGATCGTCTATACCGTTGGCACTTTTGACCTGTTGCATGTGGGGCATTTGGCATTGCTAAACCACTGCAGGACGTTGGGTGATGTGGTTGCGGTTGGCGTTGCCTCCGATGAGGTGGTCAATAGCTACAAGCCAAATACACCCGTAATTCCACTCAATCAACGAATGGAAATGCTAAAAGCATTGCAGTGTGTCGATATTGTGCGTCCTTACCATGAACTTGAATATGTATCGGGCTGCAAGGCAGTGAATGCCGATATTTTCGTGATCGGAGAAGATTGGGGCAGTAAACCGCATAATATTAACGTGGAATCCTATTTAGGAACAGCCGGCAAGGAAATCATTCAAGTTCGCTATAACCCCCGAACCTCATCGACAAAAATCAAGCAAGCAGTCATTGCTCAGACGTACACAGGCTTACGTGTTGCGTAGCTTGTAGGTTGTCATCGGGATGGGTATTCTTTGTAAACCAAATTCAGGCATTAATTGGTAGACGGCATCCGCTTAAGGTCATAAGCAGTATCTTGTTGATTTGTAAAATTTAATCGGCTTCTCATCATTAACGAGCTAGAACGGGCCTCTGCCTTTGTAATCAGTGAGGCTTTGTAATCAGGGGGCCTGAGGGTTCGGTTCCTGCTCGCGGGCACCATTTTTCCTTGGTTTTTAATGGGGTG
>DAOWFB010000034.1 GCA_030638205.1 Thalassospiraceae bacterium | reverse complement strand
CCATATATCATAACCAAAGCATTAATTGATGATGGGAAAAATAATCTATTGCTGGGTGGGCCCATAGATATTTCAGTGCCAGTCAGATTGATACAGGGAATGAAAGACGAAGACGTTCCGTGGAAAACCGCCATAAGCATAAAAGAGATGCTGAACAGTAATGATGTTGAGGTACAGTTAATAAAAAATGGTGACCATCGCCTTTCTGGCGTGAATGATTTAAAAAGAATGACCGCCGCATTGGGTGCGTTGCTTGATAAAATTGAGCTTAACATTGATGAGAATATTGATGGGGAAATTAAATGAGCATTGAGCGCATGATACGTGGGTTTAATTCTTTTCGTAGCCAATATTTTGAAAAAAATAAACCTCTTTATCAAAAACTAATAAAGGCCGGGCAAAGCCCCAACGTTGCGGTCATCGCGTGCTCGGATTCGCGGGTTGATCCGGCAATAGTATTGCAGGCAGAACCGGGTGATATTTTTTCTATCCGCAATGTCGCCAACCTTGTCCCGCCGTTTGTCGCCGATGATGCCCATCACGGCACCAGCGCGGCATTAGAATTTGCCGTCTGCGGAATTGGTGTTGAAAATATAATTGTTTTTGGTCACGCCCATTGTGCTGGCATTCAGGCAATGATTAGCGAACAAAAAGGTGAGCGCGTTCCCGGACATTTTATTGGCCCATGGGCCAATATCGCAGCCGAAGCATACACACGCACACAAAAAGAAATGCCCGATGCCGATGCCGAAACCGAGGCAAGGTGTTGTGAAAAAAATTCGGTGCTGGTGTCGCTAGAAAACCTAATGACGTTTCCGTTTATTGCCGAACGGGTAAAAGATAAAAAATTACATCTTCATGGCTGGTATCTGGATATTGTTGAAGGCACCCTGTCGGCCTATGACAAACACGAAAAAGTTTTCAAAAAAATTGATTAGGCGCTTGCTGTCTCTCTTTACCCCCCCCTTTTTTTTATCCACCCTCGGCAAATATTGCTTTTAGGCCCTCGCGGTAGGTTGGATATTTTAAGGTAACGCCAAGCTCTTCTTTTATGCGTTCATTATTTACCAGCCTGCTATCGGCCCAAAATGTTTTGACCATATCGCTCATATCTTGCAATGCCTCTTCGAATGTAATTTCAGGCGGTATTTGTTCGCCCATAATTTGTGCGGCAAATTGAATTACATGGGCAGGCTCGGCAGGCTCATCGTCGCTTACATTATATATGGAACCGGGGCTGGGGTTTGCCATGGATGCCATTAGCACGTTGGTAATATCATCAACATGAATGCGAGAAAACTTGTGTTCTGGTTTGATTATGTTTTTGGCTTTTTTGCTTCTGATTTTATCAAACACATTGCGTCCGGGGCCATAAATACCGGCAAGACGAAAAGCATGTATGGGTAAATTATTGAACACGCCAAGATTTTGCCAACGATTTTCAGCCAGCGCACGAAAGCGCGAACGTTCTTGTGTTGGTAGCAATGGTGCGTTTTCGTCAACTACGCGGCCTTTTGTATCGCCATACACGCCAACAGTTGAAAGATAGCCAAGCCAGTCTATGTGTCCGGCATGGCGTGCTATATCTTCGCCGTGTACATCCAACACCGGGTCGCCCGCACCGTCGGGTGGAACAGAAATAAGAACATGGGTGACCGTATCAAATAGAAAATCAAAATCATCCAACGGATGGTCGCGATCGAACGGAAGGGTTGCAATTTTATTTTCACCATCCCGCACTTCGCCGGGACGGTGGGTTCCGCTTATACGCCAGCCTTCGTCATAAAGGGCGTTTGCCAGATATGTGGCGCTATAGCCCAGTCCAAAACAAAACAGATGAGGTGATTTTTCTTGTGATTTTTCTTGTGATTTTTCTGGCAATTTCTGGGCCTTGTTTGTTTATTGATTACCAATCCGAGTCCAAGGGGCTATGCTTGGAATAATGATAAACACTATCAAAAAATTATTATTAATGTTTATGGCTTTTGCCGCATCGGGGCAAGCACTTGGCGCGACCAGTTGGTTTGAAGTTGAAGGAAAAGATAATTACCGCTCCTGCCTGAATATGGCGGCATCTGACCCAAAGACTGCCTTTGATGAAGCCATTAAGTGGGAGGGGCTAGGTGGCGGTCATCCGGCAAGATACTGTGCCTTGGCCGCATTAATGGGGCTGGGTCATTATGGCGAGGCAGCCCAAGGGTTTGAAGCATTGGCCGATGCCGTCAGGGCAGGGCCCCAGTTCAAGGCCCGATTACTGAGCAGGTCTTCCGAAGCATGGCTTTTGTTGAACAAGCTAGATATGGCCATGGCCGCCGCCGATACTGCGATTAGAATGGCACCGACTGAGGGCGAAGCGTTGGTAATTCGCGCACGCATTATGGCAGCCCGTGGAGCATACTGGGAAGCAACCGATGACCTTGGCCGGGCCATTGCCATTAACCCAAACAACGCAGACGCCCTTACCTTTCGTGCCAGCGCATGGCGCCAGCTTAATGCACTGGACTTAGCCCAGACAGACGTCATGCGCGCACTTAAAATTAATCCCAATAACCCATCGGCATTATTAGAGCTTGGCAATATAATGCGTCTTTTAGGTGACAACGCCGGGGCTAGAAAAAACTGGCGGGCTATTATTTCAGCATGGCCAAACAGCAAGGCCGCCGATGCCGCACGAACAAACATAGAAATGATGGATGTTTCACGTTAAACGGCATTGGAAATTTAACTATACGTTCCTATATTCTGGCCTATATTCTGGCCTATATTCTGGCCTATATTTCGCTTAAAGCAAAAAATTGGTGAATAAAAATGAATGAAACAGAAATACCATATAACGATACAGCCGGCATATGCGAAGCAATAAACGTCAAGCCCGGAAACGTTGTTATACTTGAAACTGCCGATGGCCCGGCGACGTTTATAAAAACCGAACGCATTGGCAAAGAATACATCCACCATTATGCAGTGCAGATTTTTCCACGGGTTTTAAAAAACCTTGGAATGATATATCTCGACCCCGAAGACAAAATATTTGATACCGCACTTGCAGCAAGTTTTGAATTGGGCAGCGCTACAAATGATATACCGCCCAATTCAGGCCATGCGTTCAAAAATGCCCAAGGGTGTTTTATAAAAGTTGACGAAGACCCAAAATCGCAAAAAATGTTCGGGTTTATCAATATATCAACCGGCATTGTAATGCGCCGACAAGAACGTGGCATTACGGCTGTTTATACCGAATGGTGCGGCACATGTTCCCAAGATGGAAAAAATATATCGCTGGACGATATTCTGGCTGACATGCTGGCCGATTTCAAAAACGAAATTTAAAAATCTAAATCTGCATAATGTTTTGGCGGGGGCACGCCGGGTATCATGTCATGCAATAATTGACGGAACCCGGGGCGAGATTTTATTCGCACGTACCAATCCTTGACCAGCGGATAGCTTTCCCAAGGAACATCGCCAAGATAATCAACGCTTGAAAGATGTGCCCCTGCCGTAAGGTCGGCCAATGATATGCGGTCACCCGCCAACCAATCACGACGTTCCACAAGATAAGTTATATAATCTAGATGGTGTTTTACATTTGAAAGTCCGGCGCGGATGGCCTTTGAATCCGGCGAGCCCAAACCAAGAAACCGTTTTGTAATTTTTTCTTCGACTAAATTAACTGTTACCTCAAGATTGAATTTTGAATCGAACCAATGGCAAAGCCTCCTGACCTCGGCCCGTTCAAGCGGCGATGCCCCCAATAGCGGTGGGTTGGGATGTATTTCATCAAGGTATTCAGATATTGCCGTGGCCCCGGAAATTGCATTGCCGTCTTCTTCGACCAGAACCGGAACTTCGCCAGCCGGATTAAGGCGCAAAAAACCTTCGCGCCGCTCCCAGACCTTTTCTACTATTGGCTCAAAATCCATGCCCTTTTCCCCCAGCACAAGACGGGCCTTGCGGGAAAACGGATCTAGCCATAAGTGATAAAGTTTTCGCATTATGAAAAAATATATACGCTAATCTTTAACGCAAAAACAACGAACAATACTTAAGCATGCCCGTATGCTGGCTAATTATCTGTTTTTTGCCTTTATTGTGTCATATTCTTTTGATTTATTCTAAACTAGGAAACTGGCCAAATCTGTTGATAAAGGGCTAAAACATGCTGATTAAAAACCTACCGACCTCGCATATTAATGAAAATGAGGTAACGCCTGAGCGTATTTTTAAATCTCGGCGCAGGTTTTTAAATATGAGCGCGGCAACCATTGGCGGAGCCGCCATTAGTGGTATCGCCGGCGGGCTTTTAACGGCGCTGCCGTCATCTGCAAGGGCCAAGGCCATGGCCGCACGCAAATGGCCGCATGGAACCGATGAGGCGTTGACCCAATTTGAAGACGCCACCAGCTATAATAATTTTTATGAATTCGGCACATCAAAAGAAGGCCCCCGCTTTAACGCAGAAAATTTTGTTACCAGCCCATGGACGGTTGAAATTCTAGGACAGGCCAAAAATACCGGGACATTTGATGTTTGGGATTTAATTAAAAAAGACCAGCTACAAGAACGCATTTATCGCCACCGCTGCGTAGAAGGCTGGTCAATGGTGATACCTTGGGTTGGTATTCAGTTAGCTGAAATTATTAAACGCATGGAGCCCGAAGCAAACGCAAAATATGTTGCCTTTCAGACCCTGCATGATTCTGAGCGGATGCCCGGACAAAAGCGCAGCGTATTACAGTGGCCCTATGTTGAGGGTCTACGCCTTGACGAAGCCATGAACCCGCTAACCATGTTGGCGGTTGGCATGTACGGGCAAGAATTACCGTCACAAAACGGTGCGCCCATACGTTTGGTGGTGCCGTGGAAATATGGTTTTAAGGGCATTAAATCCATAGTTAAAATTGAATTTAGCTCCACCCAACCACCCACATCGTGGAATATTTCTGCGCCAAATGAATATGGTTTTTATTCCAACGTAAATCCAAACGTAAGCCACCCACGCTGGAGCCAAGCCAAGGAAAGAAGGATTGGCGAATTTCTGCGTCGCAAAACATTGATGTTCAATGGTTACGCAGATGAAGTGGCAAACATGTATTCCGACATGGATTTAGAGAAATTCTTTTAATGACAGTTTCTTTTCGCACCATTTGGTGGCTGGCGCTTTGCGGCATATTAATGCCCCTTGTCTGGTTGGTGCTTAATGCCCTTGGCCTTAATCCGTTTACCAACGGATTGGGGGCTAATCCCATAGAGGCCATAAACCGCTTTCTTGGTGATTGGGCGCTGCGTTTTTTATTAATTGCGCTGGCCATGACACCAATTCGTATTATCAACAAAAAAGCATGGCCCATACGCTTGCGCCGGATGCTGGGCTTAAGCGCATTTTTTTATGCCATGGCACATTTGACTAACTACATTG
>DAOWFB010000149.1 GCA_030638205.1 Thalassospiraceae bacterium | reverse complement strand
TGAAGTTGTGCGCCGCCTTGAAAATGGTGATATCGAAGTTGCTCCGCTTGCCTTTATGCGTGGGCGTACCCTTGCCAATGCATTTGTTATTTTGGATGAAGCACAAAATACATCTGCGGTACAAATGAAAATGTTTTTAACAAGGCTTGGCGAAAACGCTCGGATGGTTGTTACCGGTGACTTAACCCAGGTTGACTTACCAAAAGGCCAACGTTCGGGGTTACGTGATGCCAGTGAAATATTGGGCGATGTAAAAGGCGTTTCGTTTATTGAATTTAGTGCGGCTGATGTTGTCCGTCACCCGCTGGTAACGCGAATTGTAACCGCCTATGATCAGGCAGAGGCAAATCGCCATGCTGCAGCGCCGTATGAAAATAACAAAAACAAGAAATGAAAAATTAATGCCCCAGAAAAATATTGAGAAAAATATTGAGAAAAATCTCGTCATAGACATATCCATTGATGACGATGGTTGGAATGCAGAACTTCCTGATGCGTCCGGCATTGCCACCTGTGCAATAAATGCCGTGTGGGATATGGCGGGCAAAAAATCATTAATTAGCAACGAGGTTCAAAGCAAAACAGTCGAGATAAGCTTGTTGTTGTTAGGCGATGATCGCCAACAAACCTTAAACCGTGATTATTTGGGTAAGGATAAGCCCACCAACGTTTTATCGTTTCCAACCGGGGCATTGCTAGGCGGTGGCGTGGCGGGTGATGCGCCGTTGTTGTTGGGCGATATTGCCATTGCGCTACAAACCACCACTATTGAGGCCAAGGCCCAGAAAAAGACCTTAGCTAATCATTTCAGTCATTTGGTGGTTCATGGTATGGTACACCTACTGGGTTTTGACCATATTGAGACGGGTGAAGCCGAAACAATGGAAAATCTGGAAACGGATATTTTAAAAGAACTAGGCATTGAAAACCCATATGGGTTTTGAAGTCTAAAGCGGGATATATAATGAACGACCCTTCTTCTGCCCTGCCGGATGATAAAAACCAGACAGCATCATCGGCCACATCACCAGCTAGGCGCGAAAAAAATATCTGGAAATCATTTATCGAATGGCTAAGTGGGCGCAGCGGTGAAACCGCACGCGATACGCTGGAAGAACTTATCGAAGGCCCCGAAGAAGGCGAACAGTCTCTTGGTGCCGATGAAAGAATATTGTTAGGAAATATTCTTGAACTAAGAGGGCGCACCGTTGCCGATGTAATGGTGCCACGTATTGATGTTCGCGGGCTGTGCAGCACTGCTACCTTAAAAGAATTTGTTGATTTGATGGTCAAAGAAGGCCATTCGCGCTTTCCGGTGTATGAGCGCACCTTAGATAATGTGCTTGGCATGGTTCATGTTAAGGACGTGCTGGCTAATAAAGAAATTGGCAAAGATGGTTTTGATCCGGCAAAAATTGTGCGTCCGGTTATGTTTGTCTCGCCATCAATGATGGTTCTTGAATTGCTTTTGGAAATGCGGCTTAAGCGTTGCCATATGGCGTTGGTGGTTGATGAATTCGGCGGGGTTGACGGGCTTGTCACCATTGAAGATTTGGTCGAAGAAATTGTTGGCGAAATTGAAGATGAGTTTGATTTGCACGAACATTTGGGCCTTGAACAGGGCCCGGATGGAAGCTGGGACGCAAGTGCGCGCACACCAATAAAGGTGCTTGAACAAACGTTGGGTAAAAAAATATTCAGCGATGAAGAACATGACGATATTGATACATTAGGTGGGCTTGTTTTTTCTGTTTCAGGGCGCATACCAATTAGGGGCGAGTTATTAAATCATGCTTCGGGTATTGAATTTGAAATCCTTGACGCAGACCCGCGCAAGGTTAAGCGTGTTCGCATCCGTCCACCAAAAGACTATTCAGATGAAAGCAAAAACATCGATCAAGATGTAGGCACATGGGATAATGTCGAGTGGGCGCAAGACCTGCTTAAAGAAGAAGACCTTGGTGCAGATAATAATTCCAAAAATGAAAATAAAAAAGCCAAGGTTAAATAGGGCCGCTTATCATGTCTGATGGCCACCTTGATAATTTATTCAAACGCATGGATTTATATTTAATAAAATTGCCGCGTTGGCGGCTGTTTGCCATTTCGTTTTTTTCAGGCATATCGGCTGTGTTTGCCTTTGCCCCGCTTCATATGATTTTTATGTTGTTGCCGTCTTTTAGCATTTTAACGTTGTTGAGCGTCCGTCAGCAGTCATGGAAAAAAGCGTTCACCATCGGATGGTGGTGGGGTGGTGGATATTTTTCAGCAGGCCTTTACTGGATATCAATGGCACTATTGGTTGATGCCCAGCAATTTGCATGGCTGATACCTATTGCAATTTTTGCCTTTGCTTTGGGCTTTGGGCTTTTTGTTGCCGTGGCTGCCGCTATTACCAACCGATTTGCCAAATCATCCATGGCCAGTGGTGCATTATTATTGAGCGCTAGCTGGATAATTCTTGAATGGGTCAGAAGCTGGCTGTTGACCGGATTTCCATGGAATCTAATGGGAAGCGTTTGGACGTTTTCTGATGGTGCCCTGCAAACCGCTGCCTATATAGGAACCTATGGTCTGGGCGCGTTGACGGTTTTGGCGGCCAGTGCGCCCGCTGCATTAATTCAAGGGCGAAAAGGTTTTGCCACCCTAACAATTATTATACCTACGCTGCTATTGGCGGTTGGCGGGCTAAGGCTGATGGATGCGACGGACGATGTTCACGGCGGTGTTCGCCTGCGTTTGGTGCAGCCCAATATTTCTCAGGCTGATAAATGGAATAGGGATCTTTTGGAAAGCCATATGATAACCCAGCTGGAAATGGGTGCAGCTAAACCAGATGTGGGAAAGCCCGCACCGACGCATATTATATGGGGTGAAACACAGGCGCCATTTTTTGTGGCCGACCATCAACCATGGATAAATAAAATATCATCCATGACACCTGCTGCTGGGCTTACAATTGTTGGCGCACCAAGAAAACTGAGCAAAGAAGGCGAACCATTTAAGGTTGCAAATTCAATGTTAGCAATCGACCCTGAATTAAATGCGGTAAGCGCATTTTATGACAAATTTCATCTTGTTCCATTTGGTGAATATGTTCCACTGGCCGATATTTTACCCATAGAAAAAATAACAAAAGGTACGGGGGAATTTACCCCCGGGCCGGGCGTTACCACCATGAATTTAAAAGGCCTACCGCCGCTAAGCCCGCTAATATGCTATGAAATAATTTTTCCCCTTGGCGTGGCTAGCCCGGATGTGCGTCCTGAATGGCTTTTAAATCTGACAAACGATGCATGGTACGGCAAGACACAGGGGCCACATCAACATTTTGCGCTTTCACGCATGCGCTCGGTCGAAGAGGGCCTTCCCCTTGTACGTGTGGCCAATACCGGCATCTCCGGTGTTGTTGATGCATATGGGCGCATTGTGGCAAAAACCCCTTTGGGGGTGCGGGCGACGCTGGATTCTGATTTGCCCAAAGCGCTCTCCCATAGAACTATTTATTCTATGTTTGGCAATGCCTTACCGCTTGGCCTAACCATATTGATGATAATTTTCAGCCAGGTTTTAGGCAAAATGCAAAAGCCTGAGAAAAAATAATTATTAAAAAAAGCTGGAAATTTATCAGACTAGGTAACACCTATTACGAGTAGGTAAAACTACAAATCCTGTCTGTCTTGACCGCTTATTTGTGTAAGAGTATAGAAAGGCGTCTAATACAGAATGAAAAAAATAATACAGGACTCCCCAAACATGAACGCCAAAACAAAAAATCAAATTACAGGAAATTATCCAAAACCGGGCGCCCCCCGCCCTGTTGATATTCATGTTGGCCATCGTTTGCGCCAGCGTCGCACCCTATTGGGCCTTAGCCAAGAAAAGCTGGGCGAGGCAGTGGCGCTGACATTCCAGCAAATACAAAAATATGAACGTGGTGCTAATCGCATCGGTGCCAGCCGTCTGTTTCAGCTGTCACAGATTTTGGATGTTCCGGTTGGGTATTTTTTCGAGGAAATGTCCGGTGAGGTAGAAAAAACCCGTGGTGAGCGCGTTGGTGTTGAGAACACCCCGGCAGCGCAATCCCTTAACTCTGACGACCCTCTGGCCCGACGTGAAACCCTTGAATTAGTTCGTGCTTATTACAAAATTACCGACCCCAAGGTCAGAAAACGGGTGTTTGAGCTGACCAAATCCATAGCCGGTGCCACCGATAACGCTTAAATTTTTTCTAAAAACAATTGACCGCAGGCACAAAGATTGCCACAAAACCATTGTTGTTTTTTAAATAAGCAATAATGACTACGTGGATGGATTTGGATCACTTGCCCCCACGAAAAAAATGGCTAAGTGGGTGCGGTTTTATATGTTGCTGCCCCTGGTCCGACACTTTAATCAGAACCAGGAGAAATATTAATGGCACTTAAAGATTATCTATTTACCAGCGAGTCAGTTTCCGAAGGCCACCCCGACAAAGTATGTGACCGTATTTCAGACGCGGTTGTTGATGCATTTTTGACCGCCGACCCGGTGGCCCGCGTTGCCTGCGAAACCCTTGTCACCACCAACCGTATTGTTTTAGCTGGCGAAGTGCGCGGGCCGGAACCGTTGGTTGACGGTAATGGTGATGTTGATAAAGACATGATGGAAAAAATTGCTCGCCAGTGCGTTAAAGATATTGGTTACGAGCAAGACGGCTTTCACTGGAAAAATTCCGAGGTGCAGGTTTATCTTCATGGCCAATCAGTTGACATCGCCCAAGGGGTTGATGCATCCGGCAATAAAGACGAAGGCGCAGGCGATCAAGGCATCATGTTTGGTTATGCCTGCCGGGAAACAGATGTGTTGATGCCCGCACCAATACATTATTCACATTCGATTTTACGCTCCCTTGCCGAAGCCCGCCATTCCGGTGCCGAGCCGGGGTTGGAACCGGATTCCAAAAGTCAGGTAACGTTGAAATATGTTAATGGCAAACCGGTAGGTGCTACTTCGGTGGTGGTTTCGACCCAGCACGCCGAAGGTCTTTCCCAAGATGAGGTTCGTACAATTGTTCGGCCCCATGTGGAAAATGTTTTACCCGATGGCTGGATGTGCCCGGATGAAGAATTTTATGTTAACCCAACCGGCAACTTTGTTATTGGTGGGCCAGACGGTGACTGCGGTTTAACGGGCAGAAAAATTATTGTTGATACCTATGGTGGCGCCGCACCCCACGGTGGCGGTGCGTTTTCAGGCAAAGACCCAACCAAGGTTGACCGTTCGGCAGCATACGCTGCGCGTTATTTGGCAAAAAATGTGGTGGCTTCTGGTGCGGCTGATGAATGCACAATTCAGTTGGCCTATGCCATTGGTGTTTCAAAACCGCTTTCGGTTTATGTCGATACCCACGGTACCGGCAAAGTCGATGAAGATGCTCTTTCCAAAACGCTTCAACAAGAAATGGATTTAACCCCAAGGGGAATTCGCGAACACTTGAAACTTAGTCGCCCCATTTATGCCCGCACTTCCGCCTATGGCCACTTTGGTCGTAGCCCGGATACCGATGGTGGTTTTTCTTGGGAACAAACGGATCTTGTGGATGCCCTCAAGCGATCCCTCTAGCAATATCGATAAAAGCAACGACAAAAGCAATGGGCCAGTCCGTTCATTTGGCCGGCGGCGAGGTAAAAAACTTCGCCCCGGCCGTGAACGTTTGGTCGATGAATTGTTGCCAGCAATCACCTTTGATGTTGAGCGCAGTCTTGCAGAACAGTTTGCTGCGACCCCAACCGACATTTGGTTGGAAATAGGCTTCGGTGGCGGTGAACATCTTGCTCGCCAAGCCCTTGCCCATCCTGACATTGGTTTCATTGGGGCCGAGCCATTTATAAATGGTGTGGCCAAGCTGGTATCGACAATAAATGATGAGGGCATAAAAAATATTCGCATCCAGCCAGATGATGTGAGATTTATTTTCCCATCCATCCCCGATGGGGCCTTGGGTCGGGTTTTCATATTATTTCCTGATCCGTGGCCGAAAGCTCGCCACATTAAACGCAGGCTAATTACGGACGAGACCATGGACGCCCTTGCCCGGATGATGCGCATCGGCGCAGAGCTGGTGGTGGCCTCTGACCATAGGGAATATATTAGCTGGGCACTTTTGCAGATTAACAACCACCCGGATTTTAGCTGGATGGCTGAAAATGCGGCTGATTGGCGCACCCCGCCACCCGGCTGGGTCACCACCAGATACGAAGAAAAAGCACTTATTAGGGGCGTAAAGTCCACATATTTGGTGTTTCAGCGCTAATTTTCACATGTGAGCCAAGGGTGTATTTAGGCCAGAATGTGCTTGCGCTTATGCGTGCCGGGGTGTAAAAAACCGCCATTCCTAACAACTTAAGTTTCGCTGGCTCGGTAACGTGCCTTCGGTTGAGGTGGGCCTACCAAGCTTGGCCCGGGCCTACGTGTTTCTTGGGGCATAGGGATAGGAAAGCCAAAGTGAGGACAAGTAATGGACGCATCATCGCGTGTTGCAGCAATAATCGAACCCACCATAGAAGGCATGGGTTTTGAATTGGTACGGGCTAAAATTAACAACGCCCGGCTGCCGCTGTTGCAAGTTATGGCCGAGCCAGTCGATGGCCGCAACATGGATGTTGAAGATTGCGCAAGCTTAAGTCGTGCAATTTCTGCCGTGCTTGATGTGGAAGACCCAATAGCCAGCGCCTATACCCTGGAGGTATCGTCGCCTGGAATTGATAGGCCGCTTACCCGGCTAAAGGATTTTGACCGTTGGAAAGGATTTGAAGCCAGAGTTGAAATGGAACGCGGCGT
>DAOWFB010000110.1 GCA_030638205.1 Thalassospiraceae bacterium | reverse complement strand
TTAATCCCGGTGATGGGCCCCGGGTTTAATCCCGGTGATAAGGATGCCCGGAAAGTATGGACTGGGCACGATATATTTGTTCAGCGACCATTCCACGAACCATCATATGGGGCCATGTCATGGCTCCCAGCGAAAGAGTTAAATCTGCTTTTTTGCGAACATTTTCATCCAGCCCATCAGCGCCGCCAATAATGAAAGCGGTTTCGCGAACCCCCTCGTCGCTCCACGAGCCTAATAGGGTTGCCAATTTACGACTGGATAGGGATTTACCATTTTCATCAAGAGCAATTATTTTTGCACCGGCTGGAAGAGCCGAAATAAGAAGCTCGCCTTCGCGGGCTTTAAGCTCAGCCGATGAAAAATTGCGTTTTTCCTCCACCTCTATAACCAATGGTTTTGGCCTTATGCGTTCGGAAAAATTATTCAATAAATCGCGCTCAACCGAAGAACGCATCTTGCCTATGGCAACAATTGTATATTGCAATGAACCGTATTCCCGTATCTTTAAGATATCAATCAGGCATTATTGCTGATTGTACCATCTTCACCTTTTCCATTGGAGCCCCACATTTTTTCAAGGTTGTAAAACTCTCTTACTTCGGGATGGAAAATATGAACAACCACATCACCGCAATCAACCAAAGCCCAGTTTGCCTGATTTATTCCTTCGACTGCGACCTTGTCTTGCCCGCCTTTTTTTAAATTATCGCGCAAGCTTCCGGCAATTGCCGCCACATGACGCCCTGAATTGCCCGATGCAATTACAAGATAATCTGCAATATCGCTTTTACCGATGATATCTATGACGACAATGTCTTTTGCCTTGTCATCTTCCAGCGATGTTTTCACCAGTTTTAATAATTCTTTCGCGGTTGGTGGGCTCGCCGATGAAGTGTTATTTAATTGTGGAATAACCTTTATCCTTTTCATTACATAAGCTGCAATAACGATTGCTTAAGTTCTACCATATTAGCCATTAAAATTAGGCTAATTAGTGCTATTGCCCTGGACACAATCTTCATCCTGGCGAAGCTTGGTCGCTGACTGGCCGTGAAGCGGGGCCTGCAACATAACCCAAGCAGGCGTCCGATGCCCGGCAAGCCGTGAGGCGTTTTTGGGGTTAATCATCGCACCGGCAAAACGCCTTGCCGCACGACCATTAAGCGCCCTTAAAGAATGGGGTGCGCGGGGGAAAACTGCAACAGGTATTGATCTAAATATTTTTTGCCAACCATGCCAGCGGGGCATTTGCCGCAGGTTATCTGCACCCATAACCCAAACAAACGAAACATCTGGATATGTGGACTTAAGGGCCGATATGGTATCAATGGAATAATTGGTACCTGAAGTGTTTTCAAAATCAGTTACCATTATTCGACCATCGCGCGCCGCAATTACACCGGCCTGATCCATTCTTTGTTTAAAACTGGCCATGCCCTTGGTTGGTTTAAGTGGGTTTTGCGGTGACACCATCCACCACAGCTCATCCAGCTTCAACTGATCCAGTGCCAGTTGCGATACATGCAGGTGACCTTCGTGGGCTGGATTAAACGAGCCGCCTAAAATACCTATGCGCCGATTTTTATTCATGTTTTATTCACGGCTTTCATTCCGGTCTAGTTTGACCCGTTCCAATAACTATGTATTTGAAGCTGGTTAGCTGTTCAACCCCAACCGGGCCACGAGCATGAAGCTTGCCGGTTGAAATACCAATTTCTGCACCCATGCCAAATTGGGCACCATCGGCAAACTGGGTTGAGGCATTTACCATAACTATGGCGCTATCAACATTATTGGTGAAGCTTTCAATGGCTTTTTCATCTTCGCTAATAATTGCGTCCGTATGATTGGTTCCATATTTGGCGATATGTTTTATAGCACCGTCAACGCCGTCCACTTGGCGCACGTTTATAATCGCATCAAGATATTCTGTTCCCCAGTCTTTTTCGCTGGCGGTTATTACGCGGGTATCAATTTTTTGCACTGCCTCATCGCCACGCACTTCGCATCCGGCCTCAAGCAGGTCTTTTACCAATGCCTGCAAAACAGAACCTTCACCATTGCTATCAACCAACAATGTTTCGGTTGCACCACAAATACCGGTGCGGCGCATTTTAGCGTTAAGAACTATGGCGCGGGCTTTTTCTGCGTCAGCGGATTTATCAACGTATGTATGACAAATTCCTTCGAGATGTTTGAACAAAGGAACCTTGCTTTCAGCAGTTATGCGTTCAATCAAAGATTTTCCGCCACGGGGAACAATTACGTCGATGGTATCAGCCATATTTAACATTTCACCAACCGCGTCACGGTCGGTTGTGGGTATGCGCTGGATGGCATCGCCGGGCAACCCGGCGGCCACAAGCCCTTTTACAAGACAATCATGAATTGCCCCGCTGGAATTAACGCTGTCTGAACCGCCGCGCAATATGCAGGCATTGCCCGCTTTCAGGCAAAGCGCACCAGCATCGGCGGTAACATTAGGCCGAGATTCATAAATTACACCGATAACCCCAAGGGGCACGGCAACGCGTTTTATTTTTAACCCGTTGGGTCGTTCCCATTCAGCCAGCACCCGGCCAACCGGGTCGGGTAAAACCGCAATATCTTCCAGCCCCTTGGCCATGGCTTCAATGCGTCCATCGTCAAGACGCAGGCGGTCAATCATGGCCGGGGTCAGGCCTTTTTCATTAGCAGCATCCAAGTCTTTTTTATTGGCCGCAATAATAGCGCCCTTTTGTTCGCGCAAAGCTTTTGCCCCTAATTCAAGGGCTTGTTTGCGTTGGCTGGCATTTGACGCACCCAACAAAGCAAGGGAAGCCTTGGCGTTTTCGCCAATTTTTTTCATCAACCGGGGTATTGTTTCTTTGTTCATGACCTTAACTCTGGTGCCTTATTATTTGTGTTTATTTGTGTTTATTTACGTTTTCTGCCTAATTTTTAAAATATACCAATACAAGGTATCTATCATATTATTGACTCTCAGTCCCAATCCCGTTAGCCAATCTATGTAGATAATATATCCTGTTTAAGGCGTTGGTGAATATAATGAAATACCTTGTAGCACATTCAAATAAATCCGGCATTTTTGCCGTAGCCATTGTGGGTATGCTTTATTCCACTCAGGCCCTTGCTGCCTGCACCGATCCGGCTGGCCCGGGGGTTGACTGGTCTGGCTGCAAAAAAGAAAAGGCCAACCTGCAAGGCGTAGACCTTAGCGGGGCCGATCTTTCCAAGGCCCGTCTTAAAAATGCAAACCTAAAACACGCAAAACTTATTGGTGCCGATCTAGAGCGCGCAAACCTGTCCGGAGCCATCCTTACCAAGGCTGATTTAAGCAAGGCCAACCTTGAAGATGCCAACATGAAAAGTGCAAACGCATCCGGTGCCATCCTTAAAAAAGCAATAATGGTTGGGGCAAACCTTAAAGGCGCATATTTTATAAGCGCCAATCTTGAAGGGGCCGACCTTGAAGATGCCAACATGCAGATGGCCCGTATGCAAGGCGCAAGGTTAAAAGATGCCAACATGGAAGATTCCAAAATGGATAACGCCGATTTTTCTGGTGCCGACCTTAGGGGTGCTGAATTAGACGGTGCCAGCAGATTTAACACGGTGCTTTCCAACGCAATCTGGACTAATGGCAGACGCTGCGCCGCCAACGCCAAAGGCAAATGCGGCAAATAATATTTTATAAATCTTTTATTCTGGCAAAATAGACATATCGTCACGGTGAACTATTTCATCACGGCCACGATAACCTAATATAGTTTCAAATTCTGTCGATTTATGGCCAATAATTTTTTTGGCATCACCCGATGAATATGCGCTTAAACCCCGAGCAATTTCATTTCCTGCGCTATCGCGAATATAAACCGCGTCACCTTTTTCAAAATCACCTTTAATATTTGCCACGCCTGCGGCCAAAAGGCTTTTGCCGCCTTTAAGCGCGTTTAACGCGCCATCATCAACCACCAATGTTCCATTGGGTTGAAGCGATGCCGCAATCCAACGCTTACGCGCACTGGCGGGCGTTGTTTTAGGCAAAAACCACGAAACTTTATTATTACCGACAGTAATTGCAGTTATGGGGTTTTCCATATCCCCTTTTGCAATAACCATGGCGCAACCATTGGCCAAACATATCTTGGCCGCGGCCAGCTTGGTAACCATTCCACCGGAACCAACATCGGTGCGGGCGGCCCCTGCCATTGCTTCAATTTCAGATGTTATTTCTGTTATTTCGCCAAGGTGCTCAGCGTTTTTGTTTGTGGCGGGGTCGGCTGAATAAAGGCCATCAATATCGCTTAGCCATACCAAGGCATCGGCGCTTATCATTG
>DAOWFB010000067.1 GCA_030638205.1 Thalassospiraceae bacterium | reverse complement strand
GGTCAGATCCGGCGACCTCAACCCCATTTAATTTTAATTGCCTAATCATTTCATCGGCAAAAACTCCACGTCGTCTGACCAATATTAATATGTCATCGGGCCTTATGGGGCGGCCTTTTGATTTTAATATTTCATTGTTATCGAACCAGCCTTTGATGGTGGCGGCAATGCGTTCGGCCAATTTTGTTTGTGGGCTTTTAAATGATAATCGATCAAGCGGTGCATCCCACGGATCGGCATCTATTATGCTTTCGGGTAGTTCCGGTTGCCATAGCTCAACCAACCCGGCCTCGCCGGAGCGATGGGATTTATGTAAAACTTTTTCGTCTTTAAATGAAAGACCGTCAAAGGCTACGGGGTTATCAAACACCGTATCAACGGTTTTTAGCACCGCATTGGTTGAACGAAACGATGTGATTAATTGCAATGGTGTAAACTCGGCCCCGGCGTCGGTTATGCGTTTTTCAAAATAATCGCTCATGCGCCCAAATTCATACGGGTCAGCCCCTTGAAACGAATAGATGGATTGCTTTTCATCGCCAACCGCAAACACGGTGCGGCCCATATTGTCTTGTGCGTCTTCTCCCATATTTTCTCTTTGGCCGCGCCCGGAAAAGAAATCACCGGCCAGACCTTTAACCACAATCCATTGGGCCGGGCTGGTGTCTTGGCTTTCATCAACTAATATGTGGTCTATGCCGCCGTCTAGTTTAAAATGTACCCAACTGGCACTGTCTTCATCGGCCAGCAAGCTACAGGCTTTTTCAATCAGGTCATCGTAATCAAGCACGCCACCACCACGTTTTAATATTTCATATTCTGCTTGAATGGCGCGGCCAACCGTTAGCAGCGCGCGGGTTGCATTGGCGGTTTGGGCGCATTTAATTTTTTCCAACACTCTCAAAACGCGGGCTTGTTCGGTTAGCAAAATTTCTAATGCCGCAGAATCAAATTCATCTGTACCCTTGGTGGTTAGCTTTGCTTTTGCCTCGCCGTCTTTTTTTATGAATAGCGCTGCGTGAATTGATATAAAATCATCGGCTCTTTTTTGTGGGGTTTCATTTAGCCAGCCTGATAATGCTACCCCCATTTTTTTTGACCCAGCCGCACCATGGTCAAGGGCAATTGCGGCCTGTGACAGCCCGTCATTATTAAACGCATCATCGGTGCACGCATTTAATAATATTTTTTCAATTGTGGATTCTGATTGTTCAAGGCCAACCATTTCGGTTATGGCATCGTCTAAGCCATCGCCATATGTCGCCAGTATGTGGTTTAGGTTTGATTTTGCGCTTGTTAATTCACGCATTAGCTTGGCAAAACTTTCTTCGTTCACCAGTTCGGCCAAATGATGCATGGCTTTGGATATTGCTGAATTTTTTTTCAAATAAGATTTTTCCAGCACGTTATTTTGTGCGCTGCTCATCAATTCCGATGCGGTGCGTTCATCAATTACGGTGAAATGTGGGGCGACACCAGCTTCTAGCGGGAATCGGGCCAGCAGGCTTTCGGCAAATGAATGAATGGTTCGTATTTTTAGGCCGCCCGGTGTTTCCAAAACCCGGGCAAAAAGCGTCCGCGCGTGGGTAATGGTGTCTATATCTGGTTCATTTTGCGAAAGATCGGTTAATTCAGCTTTTAAATCTGCGTCGTTCATTATTACCCAACCGCCAAGGCGGTGGTTTATGCGCTCAGCCATTTCAGCCGCCGCGGTTTTGGTAAACGTCAGGCACAATATTTTTTGTGGGGCACATCCCGCCAGCAATAGCCTTGCAATGCGGTCAACCAAAACCCGGGTTTTGCCGGTGCCAGCATTGGCCGAAACCCATACGGAACGGGTTGGGTTGGCCGCCAATATCTGGCTGGCAGTGGCCTTGCCGATTTTTTTGCGACTTATTTTTTGTGGCTGGCTCATGCATCATCCCCATCGGCGCTTGCCCATTCTTTTACCCGGGCCAAATGGTCGTAATCGCCAAATTTGCTTTTCCACATGGTGCGGGGTCGGGAAAGATAAGGGGTTTTTTCATTTTCAAACCGATGTAAAAGTTTTGTCAGGCCTGTCATGGCATCGGCCGCTACTTCTTCGGCGTCAAGTTTGAGCAGTTTTTCCTTGCCCGCTTCTAGCCCGCCGGAAAGTTGCAGGTAAACAAGACCAGCTATATTGGCGTTTGCTTGCAAGCCTTTGAACACGCCTTGTTTGGCCATTGCCGCCTGTAGCGATAGTTGCGGGCTTAATCCACTTTCGACCATGGGCGCGGTTGGGACAACACCAGTTTTATAATCAATTATTATCAAACCATCTTTGTTGGTATCTATGTCTATGCGGTCAACCCGGGCGCTTAATATGAATTCAGCATCCATTCCACCAATGGAAATTTCCCCACGCTGTTCAACCACACGCGGTATCTGCCCGTTTGTTCGCCAGTTTTTTTCGTTTTCAACAAACCAATTGGCAATGCGTTGAAACCGGGGCCACCAAAACGCATGAACCGTTGGGGCAGAAATATTTTCGCGAAAAGATTTTTCACCAATTTCAAGCAGATTTTTAAGCGCATCATCGGGCAATGATTTCATATTTTCAGATACGAAACGTTCAAGCGCATCGTGAACTATTGTTCCCCGCTGGGCTGCTCCGGGGTCGGCATCTAAATCATCCAGCGGGTTAAGGTGCAATATATGTTTGGCATAAATGGCATAGGGGTCACGAATAAGAGTTTCTATTTCGGTTACCGAAAGTTTTCTCGGGCGCATGGCGGCGGGCGGTTTTGGTTTTGGCTCCCATTTGGCGGGGCCAAGGTTTGAGGATTTTTCATTGGTGGCGGAAAGTTCTGCCACCCACGAGTCCCAAGAAAATTCTGGGCTTTGTTCCAGCGCATTGGAATTGCCAGCTCCTTCGAGCATGGTTTCAAGCCGCACTAACCAGCGTGATGGTACCTGCGGCGTGCCATCAACCCGTTCGGAACGGGTTAGATAAACCTCCGGCCCGGAAAAAGCCTGACAGAAATCATGGGCCGAAAGGCCTATACGTCGTTCTGGCAGGGGCAGCCCGAATTGTTTTTGCATTGGCCTGCTCATCCATGGGGATGGTTTAGCCTCGCCCGGCCACGAGCCTTCGTTAAGGCCGCCTAAAATTGTTACGTCGCACCGTTGCAGCCTGGCTTCCAAAAGACCCCAGATAAAAAGCCTGGGGTGGGTGCCAATTTGCAAACGCACCGGACGCCCGGCCATAAGCACGTTTATAAGCGCGGGGTATTCAGCCCCTTTAATTTCGCCCAGTTCATTTATTGACCCTGCTAACGAGCCAATAAAACTGCTTAATGCATCACCGGCATCACCCGCCCACAGGCAACTGTTATCAGCATCATCTAGCCCACCAGAAAGCGCAACTGCCGCCACGGTATGGGCTTTTAATATTTCTTCTGCGCCAGAGGCTGGCTTGGCAATAATATTTATGAAATGTTCGGTTGCGTCTTTTAGCGTTAGCAAAATATTTCGGATGGAGCTAGCGTCCATTCCCATGCGCGCAAGCTCTTTAATTTTATGTTTATCATGGTTCAATATCCGGTAGGCATCGTTCAGCCCATCCAGTCCACTGCCCGGGCGGGCACCGCGCAATAATCCGATTTCCAGCGTGCGAACCGATGCACGGAATATGGCTTTTTCTTTTTCAGGCACTGGCCCGGCTAATGGATGTTTAAGACAGGCCAATAACTGAACCGGGTGAAAATTGCCGGTAACCATTTCGCCGACCAGTTCAAAAAATGTACCAGCCGGGGTTTTATTCAATGGTGTGCCAGCGCTGTCATTAACGCCTATGTCCCAACGTTTTAACTCGGCCGCAACCCGGCGCGCCAGCGAACGGTCAGGGGTGACAAGAGCCGCAGTTTTATTTGGTGTTTCCAAAGTGTTGCGCATAATTAATGCAATTGCCGCCGCTTCATCTTGTGGGGTTGGCGCATTTATGCGTGTAACATTTTCAAGGGCCACCGCACTGCTACCCTTAATAATCTCTTTGTTGTCTCTCCAAACGCCCGCCCCACTTGCTGGAATGGTGGCGCGATTGATAAGGCCTGTCCGCGCACTTAGTACAGGCGATGGCGCAATATTTTTATTAATCGGCCACGGTTTAACATTTTCGCGCTCTGTCTCAATATGTTTTAGCAATTGGGCCATACCAAATTGGGGGTGGCCCGGTTCTAATTTTTGCCACAGGGTGGCGCTCATTTCCGTGTCTAGCCCCGGCAGCACGACCCAGCCATTGGGTAGGCTGGCCACAACTTTTAACAAATCAGCCGTGGCCGGGATGGAGCCAGTTGAACCGGCGGCAATTATGGGAAATTGGGGTGGATTTTCGGCCCAGCTTTTTGCTTGTGCCTGTAAAAGCAAATCACGCCTGTTGGCCGGATCAATTGCGTTTTCGCCCGCCAAGATGTCGGGCCAGCTTTTTCCGATTATGTCGAGAAATTTAAGGGTCTGTTTCCAGTGTTCGGAAAGGTCTTCATCGGTTACAAGCTCGGGCAAAGATTTGATATCAAGGCGTTCAGTTGCAATTTGATCTATTAGCAACGCCAATTCACCAGCCAGCCTTATGGCTTGATCGGGGCTGGTGTTTTCTTTGGCCATAATTAATTGCGCCAGCAAAAGCGAACGCCTAGTCGCATCTATTGCTGGGGGAAATGAATGAGGAAACGAAGCTGTTTGGGAAAAGGAATTAAAATCAGAAAAACCATCCATAATTAATTCATCGGCATCTACATCACCCAACGGTGTCATCATCGGCAACAGCATGGCTTTAGCATCAACCAAACGCAAAAATGCATCGCTTAATGACCTGCACGCCCTTCGTGTCGGTAACAGCACCCGCATATTTGAAAGCCGGACATTATCGCCGCCCGCCATATCCAACAGGTTTGCTGCCAGCGCATCGACAAATGGTGCTTCAGGGGGAATATGAAAAACATTTGGCCCGGGCATTTTTATTTTTTAATTCCTTTTTCGGCCAAAAATATATTGGCATCATCAAGGGCTTTTGGTGTGCCAATGTGTAGCCATTCGCCATCGTGAGTAACGCCGAAAAGACGGCCTTGTTCTATGGCATTGTCATATAAAATATTAAGCGAAAAGGCATCACCCGAACTGGGAGTGTTGGTATGGGTAAAAAGTTTGGGGTTTAATATTTGCACCCCGGTAAATACTAATTCGGCATTAGCCCCTTCGTGACGGCGTTCTATGGCTCCGCCGGGGGCAAGGTTGAAATCACCGACCCCATCATAACCAAACGCGCTTGCCAACGGTTGCAACAATAATAACGCATCCATTTTTTCCTCGTCCCAAACATAAGCCATGTGTTCAAGCGCAGGTGTTTCGCTATCAACCCATATTTGGTCTGCGTTAATTGCGTAAAATGCTCCGTCGCCAAGCAATTTTTTATCAAGGGCGTTCAAAATCCCGCCACCGGTTTCTAATATGGGATCTTCACTGACGAAAGATATGGCGGGGCTTGAATTTCCCTTAAGATGGCTTTCAATTTGTTCGCCCAGCCAATGGGTATTGACCACGCAAACCTTCACCCCGGCGCCATGTAGGCTGTCCAATGCCCAATCGATCATTGGTTTGCCGCCTGCTTTTAACAGGGGTTTTGGCGTGGTCTCGCTCAACGGTCGCATACGCAGACCCATGCCCGCCGCCAGCACCATTGCGTGCGTTATATGTTTGTTATTATTCATTTATTATTGCCGCTTAGGTTTTTAGGGGTTCTTGGAGTTATGCGCATTTCGGCGGGGACATATTTTTTAAACCATGAATTAACAGGCTCTAACGCCGGATGTGCAAGAGAGAGCTCTAACAATTTCCATACCCGCGCAATATGTTTCAGGTAAACCGGTTTATTATCACGAACAAAAAGCCGGGTAAAAATGCCAATAACCTTGGCGTGACGGTTAGCGCTCAAAATTGCAAAGGCGGCGTTAAAGCTTTCAATATCTTTTGTTCCAAGGGCCGCGTGATAACGCGCCAGCATTTTAGTTTTTAGTTCTGGATTTATATCTCGTCTTGCATCTTCTAAAAGGCTCATTAAATCATATGCCGCATGACCAATGACCGCGTCCTGAAAATCCAGCAACCCGCAGGCGGCGATATTATCGCGGCCTTCTATCAGCACAAGATTATCAACATGAAAATCACGTAGCACCAATGTGTTTGTTTCAGTTTTGGCATTTTTTAAAACTTCTAACCACGCCGCATCATACCCCGCGCGTTCATCAACATTTAAATCATCAAGACCAACCGCCGGCATATACCAATCGGGGAAAAGTGCGGCTTCAGCTAATAATTTTTCATCTGAATAATCGGGCAACCAGTTAGGTGTGGTTTTGGCTCCGTCCATTTTGTGTAATGCCACAAGAGCATCAATGGCAAGGGCATAAAGTTTTGTTTCATCCGTTCCGCCATTTAATGAAAACGTAAATGTGTTTTCACCTAAATCTTCCAACAATAAAAATCCTTCCGCTTCAATCGCCCCAATTATATTTGGTGCGCTGAAGCCCAATTCTTTTAGGTGTTTGGCGATTTTTAAAAATGGGCCAACGTCTTCAAATTCAGGCGGCGCATCCATTAACATAACGGACTGGTCATCACCTTTGGTTATGCGAAAATATCTACGTTTTGATGCATCGGATGGGATGGGATAGATAACCACATTGTCCCAACCCATATCATCAAGCAGGGAATCAAAGCCAGGCCGGGGAATAAAGCTGAGTAGGTTGTCGGGCATTTTTTTATGTGTGTTTTCAGGCATGACCCACACCCCGCAATCGTTCAGCCCAATGACCATGTGCTATTAGTTCAGCTTGGCGGTGGTTTTTGCCTTTGGTAATTGTAAGGTGAATATCAAGCCTGCCTCGGGGCAGGAACTGGCCCATTTTTTCCGGCCATTCAATTATGCTTATCCCGTCACGAAACGCGTCTTCAATGCCCAATTCCAAAACTTCTTCTGGGGTATTTATGCGATAAAGGTCAAAATGGTATATTTCACCGCTTTGCCCCTCATAGGTCTGAACCAGAGTAAACGTTGGGCTGGGAACCTCTTCTTCCGGGTCGGTTAAATTGCGGATAAAGGCCCGGGCAAATTCGGTTTTACCCGTGCCTAAATCACCACCAAGGGCAATAACATCACCAATTTCAGCTAATGCGGCTATTCTTTCGGCAAGATTATGGGTGTCTTTAAGGCCGGCCAGCTCTATCTTTATTGTGTGGGTGGCCGTGGTCATAATTTCCCCTAATTCATGCTTTTTTAGTCGCTGATGCGGTAACTTTTTGTTGTCCTAGTTGGGCCAAAACTTGTTAGAACCTGTTAGAAACTGTTATAAGCGATTTTTTAAGTTTAACCCCCTTTGTTAGACAGTGGCCATGACCAAAACTCAAATTAAAGCCGACGTGGTAATCATTGGTGCCGGGCCAGCCGGGCTTTTTGCCGCATTTCAGGCAGGCATGCTGGATCTAAAATGCCATGTAATTGATGCGCTAGACGATATTGGCGGGCAGCTTTCTGCCCTTTATCCGGAAAAGCCCATTTATGATATCCCCGGATTCCCGGAGATTTTGGCGGGCGAGCTAATCTCCATGCTAGAAGCCCAAGCCCAGTCATTTGGCCCCACATATCATTTAAGCCAGCAGGTTGATGGCTTAAAACCACTTTCCGGCGGCAGGTGGGAAGTTACAACATCCAAGGGCACCCAGATTGATGCAGGTGCGGTTATTATTGCCGCCGGCGTCGGCGCGTTTGGCCCCAACCGCCCACCCATGGAGGGGCTGGAACAATTTGAAGGAAAAGGTGCGGGTCGGGGCGTGAATTATCTGGTCAAAAAACGTGATGATTTCAAAAACAAGAACGTGGTTATTGCCGGTGGCGGCGACAGCGCGGTTGATTGGGCGGTGTCGTTGGCCAAGGTCGCAAAATCAATAAAGGTTGTTCATCGCCGGGCAAAATTTCGCGCCCAGCCAGAAAGCATAAAAAAGATGGAGGCTTTGGCGGAGACGGGAAAAGTCGAAATAGTAGTTCCTTATCAGCTTGATTACATCGTAGGTGACGACGACATAAGCACAGTTGTGGTTGCTGATCTTGATGGCAACACCCGTGAGCTTGAGGCCGATGTGTTGCTGGCATTTTTTGGATTAAAACAAAATATCGGCCCCATAGCCAGTTGGGGTCTTGATATTGAAAATAATCACATTGCGGTTGATCCGGAAACAATGAGTGCGGGCCATAATGGGCTTTTTGCCGCAGGCGATATAGCAACCTATCCCGGAAAATTGAAACTTATTTTAACCGGATTTTCCGAAGCCGCGCGTGCAGCATATAGCGCACGCGAACATATTCATCCCAACGAAAATAGGCATTTTGAATATTCCACCAGCCGTGGCGTGCCCGGGAGCGCAAAATAATGCGCCGCGCTTTAGCAAAAGCATTTATTGCACCATTAATGCCAGCACTAATAATTATTTTTTTATTGCCACAAATTGCATTATCACAAAATACCACTGCTGATAAAAATAAAAATCCTAAAAAATCAATCCCGGCGATATCTAAATCAAATGCCAAAATTCTTGAAACTTGTTTTAAATGTCACGGCCCCGGCGGGGTTAGCCAGATTCCAACCCATCCAACAATCGCCGGACAAAAGATAGGATATTTAATAAATCAATTAAACGCATTTAAGCGTTCGCAAGATGCCCTTAATGAACGTGCAAAAGAAATAGCTAAGCCGGATGATAAAAAGGATATTAGGCCAAGCATAAAATCAAGTGGAAGAGACGATCTCATAATGAATCATATGGTAGCTGGCCTTAGCAAAAACAATTTTGGCCCACTTGCTATTTATATTTCGGTCTTGCCTTGCGATGGAAATGTTAAATCTGTTGATAATAAAGCCAGACCGATTGTACCAGCGGCAATAAGCCGCTGTGTGTCATGCCATGGCAAAAATGGAATTTCGGCTACACCAAACACCCCAAACCTTGCCGGACAGAAGCGTGCTTATCTTAGGCGTGAATTATTGCTAATGCGTGAAAGTGCGTGGGGCGGCAGCAATGCTGTAGAAAAAGAATGGCGCACACATCCTATTATGGAAAAACAAGCGGCCCGCCTTAGAATCGAAGACGTTGATGATATTTCAAATTATTACGCCCGGCTAAGTTGTCGCGGTTAATTTAATAACTTTTAAGAAAAAAGATCAGGCTGTGGTGTCACTTCCGCTGGCGGCACGTCAATTGGCAATCGGCAGGTAATGGATGTTCCCTTGCCCAGTTGCGATTCAATCATAACGCTACCGCCGTGCAATTCAATAAACCGTGTCACCAAAGCAACGCCGGGCGGAACATCATAATCTTTTAGGCCCAGCCCGCCATCGGTAATTTCAAACGAGACCCCATCATCGCCTCTTGATACCACGATAGAGATACCACCATTTGGTGGGGTTGAATGAATGGCGGCGCTTACAAGATTAAAAAGTGATTGCCTTAAACGTTTTTCATCTGCGATTAGCCATCCAATATCTGCTGGACAGTCAAATTCAATATTTATATTCCTTTGCCGCGCCCGTTCGCGTACTAGCCCCAAAACGTTACTGAGCAACGTTTTGATGTCAACCGTGTCTAGCTCGATTGTCATCAGGCCAGCCTCAACCGTGGCAAGGTCAAGGGTTCCTTCGATTACCGATACTAATTCTTCGGCTGAATCAAGTATGCCGCGGGAATATTCTTTTTGTCGTTCGCTCAGATTTCCAAAATATTCTTCTGTTAAAATAGTAGAAAAGCCAATTATTGCATTAAGCGGCGTTCGTATTTCATTGGCCACACCTGCCAGGAATTCAGATTTTAATAAATTGCTTTCAACCATTGAACGCGCTCGTTCTGTTAATGCCTCTTCAATTCGAGTGCTGTCGGTAACATCAAGGTAGCTTAACAAAGCCGCACCATCGGGCAAACCTACCTTGGCAAATTCAAGTACAGTTCCATCAACAAGCTCAACTCGTCCACGCAGATTTCCTTGAGTCATCAGGCTTGCGGTTAGACTTTCCTTATCACCGTGCTCTTTGTTTGAATCTTTATCTATAAGCGGAAGTATGTGATCGATAAAATCACCAAGATGCATGCTTTCTATTTGTTCGTTATCTTGCAGGCGCCATGTGCGTTGGAATGCAGGGTTAAATAATCTTATGCGACCATCTGCGCCAAACACCGCAACTGCCTCGTAAAGGTTATCAATAGTTTCAGACTGTACCAATGAAAGGGTGCGGTATGATCGCTCAAGGTCAAGGTGGTCGGTTACATCTTCAAACGCAAACACCAATCCACCCAATGGGTGTGGGTTTACTACTGAACGCAGTGTTGTGCCGTCAGGCAGATGCAACATTTCTTCTAGTGGATTTGATAGTGTTCCAAATAGGCCAAGCTGCCCTGCTTTAAACGCTTTGTAATCGGCAACTTCGGGCAATTTACGATTATCGCGCAAGCGATCCAGCACCGCACCCATGGTTGGTTCGGTTTTTAGCCAGTCTACTTTTAGGTCCCACAATCGGGCGTAGGCCGAATTGAAAAAAGAAAGTTTTCCATTGCCATCAAAAATTGATATGGCGGTAGCAAGGGATTCCATTACGTGGTTTTGTGCCTGAATGTGGCGAGTATAATCGCCCTCCATTTCTTCTGTTTGGGTATGGTCTTGGGCAACGCCTAATGTTCCGCCCCCGCTTAAGGGAATTTCCGATATATCAACCAGTCGTGGTTTGCCGTCGGACATGGTTAAAAGGTGGCGTTCAGCAGCACCCGTTCCTTCACGGCTAGCCAGCTCAGCCAGCTCACGGCTGACATCGGGTGCGGCTAATGCTTGGGCACGGGCATTGGCAATTTGTAGGGCAAGGCCCGACCCGCGCAACCATGCGGGGAATGGCAACGCCTCTATAACTTCTCTGGATGTTGCCTTTGATGCTTCGCCCGGTGGCGCAAGATCGGATATATCGCGCATCCACAATATATCGGCAAGCGCAGCTCCATCGTTTGTGCCAGCCCGAACCCCAACCACCAACAGGCGACGCATTCCGTCTTTTGTGGTCAGCATCATTTCAAATGGATCGCCACTATTTTTTAATTGGATGCAAGCCGAATTTAATATAGCCGCATCATTTTCGGAAAAACGTGAAAGAACCTCTCCAAATTTTGAACGAACACCATTTTCCAGCCCCAACATAACCGCAAGCCTGCGCGAACAGGCCTCAGAACCATTTAATTCTACCCAGAGAAAAAGCCCATCGGGTGCGGTTGCCAGTATTTCATGGCTAATTTCAGCATCCGAGCTTAGGCGCAATATGGCTTTGCGCTGGTGCTTAATGGCAGACATCTGGCGCAGGCTAACCACAGCCAGAATAAGCACCGCTAGGCCCAACAATATTGTTGGTCCGATGCCAGATAGTGCCTGCATAATAGATCCCTCAATCATGGGGCGATTTTAGTCACCACCGCTCCAAAAACACAAGTAACTCAATAAAGCTAATTACAACAAAAAAGGGCCGGAATTATCCGACCCTTTAATGATTTCAAATTATGGATATACCCGTTTAGTAGCGGTAGCTATCGGGCTTGAACGGCCCTTCAACGCTAACGCCAATATATTCGGCCTGTTCGGGGCTTAGTTTGGTTAGCGTTGCACCCAGCTTGTCCAGATGCAGCATGGCTACTTTTTCATCCAGATGCTTGGGCAATACATAAACCTCGTTTTTGTATTTTCCGTCCTTGTTATTTTGGAACAACTCAATCTGGGCCAATACCTGGTTGGTGAAAGACGCGCTCATAACAAAGCTGGGGTGCCCGGTGGCACAGCCAAGGTTAACCAAGCGCCCTTCGGCCAACATAATAATGCGGTTGCCATCAGGAAATTCAATTTCATCAACCTGTGGTTTGATGTTTTTCCATTTCATGTTTTTAAGACCGGCAATTTGAATTTCGTTATCGAAATGGCCGATGTTGCAAACAATGGCCCGGTCTTTCATGCCGCGCATTTGATCAACGGTTAGAATGTCAAAATTACCGGTGGTGGTTACATAAATATCACCTTCGGGTAGAGCTTGTTCTACCGTGACAACTTCGAAACCTTCCATGCAGGCTTGAAGCGCACATATGGGGTCAACCTCTGTTACCAAAACCCGGCAACCGGATGAACGCAAACTTTCGGCAGAACCTTTGCCCACATCACCATAGCCACAAACCACGGCTACCTTGCCCGCCATCATAACATCGGTGGCGCGGCGAATGGCATCAACCAAGCTTTCGCGACAACCATATTTGTTATCAAATTTTGATTTGGTAACGCTGTCATTAACGTTAATGGCAGGGAACAAAAGGGTTTTTGCCTTGGCCATTTCAATTAGGCGGTGAACACCAGTGGTGGTTTCTTCGGTAACGCCCATAATTTCAGCAGCGGCTTTCGAATACCATTGGGGATCAATGCCAATGTGTTTTTTAATGGCGGCAAACATAATCTCTTCTTCTTCGGAGCCGGGGTTATCTAAAACCGAAATATCTTTTTCAGCGTCTTTGCCCAGATGCAAAAGCAATGTGGCGTCGCCACCATCATCCAAAATCATGTTTGGCACGCCGCCGTCACCCCAAGCGAATAAACGGTGGGTGAAATCCCAATATTCTTCCAGTGTTTCGCCCTTGTGCGCAAAAACAGGCGTGCCGTTATCGGCGATGGCCGCTGCGGCATGGTCTTGGGTTG
>DAOWFB010000068.1 GCA_030638205.1 Thalassospiraceae bacterium | reverse complement strand
TTTCCAGCCAGCGGCGGTATTTCCCAATTGAAATTTGTGTCCCGGCCCATCAGACGACTGGCCAACATTCCATAAAATGTACGTGGGTGTTCGGCCGCTTCGGCCAACAACGGGGAAACTTTTTCCGGCTTTCTCGCGACAAGATAAGACCTAGCCGCCCAAAATGCCGATGCCGAATGGGTCCATGGGGCACGATCAAACTCAGCCGCCTTTTCAAAATGGCTGGCCGCACGCAAATGTTCGCCAGTCCGCCACAGTGACAATCCGGCAATCCAATGGGCATCCGGTAAAAACTTGCCCGAACGCAGGGCCGCTTTTTCCGCCCATTTAATCGCCCAATCATCGCGTCCGTCCATGAAATAACCCTTGGCCAAACGGGCGATGGCCCAGTCCATGTCATAATCACTGAATAAACGTTTGAGATTTTTATCGTCCAGCATTTTCTTTACCGCAAGTGTATGCCCACGACGAAGACGATCACGAACACGAATTTTAAGGCGGCGCACTTCGCGCCTTTGGTTGCGGCTAAGTTTTTTTACCTTGGGTTTGGCGTAGGCTTCGGTTTCTAACGCGCTGGCAGGCGTTAAGTTGCGGCCAACCATGGGGGATTTTGGTTTTTTCCAATTAGCCGGACGGCGCCTAAGCGCTAGCTTGTAAATCTGTTTGGCATAATGATGGTCGGAATATTCCGCCATCCATGCTTTTAGTTCTTTGTATTTAGAGCGGTACTTGGTCGGATGAAGATATCGCTGTGCCAACACATGGCCCATTAGCAGTTTATCATCCAGAACCTTTATCAGCTTATCTGCTTTATGCCAGTCACCCTTTTTCTGAAGCTTGAAAATTTTGCCATAGCGTTTTACATCAGCGCCGCTCAGTACCTTGGGCATCACAACCGGAACTGCGGAGCCTACCAATGCCAGCTCTTGGTTGAGTTCTTGGGTGAACACAGGCCTAGGCACGGGCATTGGAGCCACAGCCTCGGATGCAGTGGCGGCACCAGGTAGCTCCAACCCAACAAGCATAAATACGGCTGATATTATTAGGCTTAATTTTGTTTTGGCTAGCGTCATAAATCTATTTTCAATTTTTTAAATTTCGTTGCTTGTGACATTTATACGGCGTGCTTCTACCATAGATAACGCCTGACAGCGAAGGCTTCATCCACCTAAATCTGCAGAAATCTAGTGTTTTTTATACACAAAAAAGGTTGTAATTTCAATAAGGTGCGCCAGCCAGCGGCTTTATTCCAGCCATTTCAGGGCATTGCACCACTATTTGCCCCACTATTTAATGGCATCAAATTTTTTACGAATTTCGAGCAAATCGCTCCATGTGGGGCGTTTCATGGCCGGTGTTTCCAAAAGATAATCGGGGTGATATATGGCCGTCGCCTGTATGGGCCTGCTCATGCGTGGAGTTTCATATAAAAACCAGTTACCGCGAAGGCGCGATATGCTGCCCTTTTGGGCCAGTAATGAATGAGTAGCCGGGCCACCAACGGTTATAAGTATTTCCGGATCAATTAATTCTATCATGCGCTCAACAAACGGCTGGCATATGGAAACCTCGCTCGCGTTGGGGCTGCGGTTACCCGGCGGACGCCAGAAAACCGTGTTTGAAATATAAATCTCATCTCGTGTCATGTTGATTGATGCCAGCATTTTATCCAATAGTTGCCCGCTGGTGCCAGCAAATGGAGTGCCTTGACGGTCTTCTTCCCCACCGGGGGCCTCACCCATTAACACCAATTTGGCATCCGGGTTGCCGTCACCAAATACAAGATTTGTTGCGGTTTTTTTTAAACCACAGCCATCAAATCCATCTAGGGCCGATTTTAGTTCATCCAGGGTTTTGGCAGCAGCAGCCACCTTTACCGCCGTTTTTAATGCCTGATCAAAACCTAGAGATGGTTTGGCCACAGGTGCCATAGATACCAGTGGTGCCGGGGTTGTAAGCGCAGGATTTGGGGTGGGCAAAGTAAATTCGGACTTATTCTGGTTCTGGTTCTGGTTTTGGTTTTGGTTTTGGGCCAAAGCATGTGGTTTTGGTGTTGCGGGTTTTACCGGTTGAGAAGCTTTGGGAACCACGGGGGCCGCGACCTGAGCCGCATTAAACCTATTTTGCGGCACTTCGGCTATGGCCTCATCAACACCGGCATCAAGATGCCAGCGAATAACCTCTGCCGGGGACAGGGTTTCACTGGTTGCTTGTGTCGAGGTATCCGGGGCCGTGGTCATTTAAAGAATCCTTATTGCTGCCCAACCATAGCACCGTGGTTTTGCGCTGGCATCCCCTGTTGGCTTGCAATACAATTTTTTAATCAATTTTTTAAGGAGCCTTACGACATATGACCGAAACCCAGCGCGAACAGATGGAATTTGACGTGGTTATAGTCGGCGGCGGTGTCGCCGGATTGAGCGCGGCCATTCGCCTTAAACAACAAGCCGAAAAAGAGGCCCAAGAAATAAACGTTTGCATAATTGAAAAAGGCTCAGAAATAGGTGCCCATATACTTTCCGGCGCGGTGATTGACCCGGTGGCATTAAATGAACTTTTCCCCAAGTGGAAAGATCAAGGCGCACCGCTTAAACAGCCCGTTACAAAAGAAAAATTCCTTTTCCTGACAAAAAATTCTGCTTTTAGGCTTCCGTTACCAAAAGCGATGAAAAATCACGGAAACTTTGTTGCCAGTCTTGGCCTGTTAACCAGATGGCTGGGCGATCGGGCCGAAGAAATGGGGGTTGAAATATTTCCCGGCTTTGGGGCAAGTGAAATTTTATATGATGAAAATAACCGCGTTATAGGAATAGCAACTGGCAACATGGGTGTTAATAAAGATGGAACCCCGGGGCCAAATTTTGAACCCGGGGTCGAGCTTATTGCCACATATACATTGTTCGCCGAAGGTTGCCGTGGCTCGCTTTCAGAACAAATAAAAGAACGTTTCAATCTATGCGATGGATCTGAAAATCAAACCTACGGTTTGGGTGTTAAAGAATTGTGGGAAGTTGCCCCGGAGCAGCAAAAACCGGGCGAGGTTATCCATACCATCGGCTGGCCGCTAACATCTGATGTTTATGGCGGCTCGTTTCTTTATCACCTAGAAAATGGACAGGTTGCAGTTGGTTTCATAACCGGACTTGATTACGCCAACCCTTATATTTCGCCGTTTGATGAGATGCAGCGTTTCAAAACCCACCCTTCAGTTAAGCCCACATTCGCTGGTGCCAAGCGCATTTCGTATGGCGCGCGCGCACTTAACGAAGGCGGGTTTCAGTCAATTCCTAAATTAGTATTTCCCGGCGGCGCATTAATAGGTGCGTGCGCTGGATTTATGAATGTGCCGCGGATAAAAGGTTCACACACCGCCATGAAATCAGCAATGGTTGCGGCTGATGCGGTTTTTAATGCGATCAGCGGCTCCAAGCCGGATGTGGTTGATGAATATCCAAATGAATTAAATAAAAGTTGGGCTTGGAAAGAATTACATCTGGCTCGCAACATACGGCCTTCGTTTAAATGGGGGCTTTGGCTGGGTCTAATTTTAAGTGCGTTGGATACCTATATTTTTTGTGGCCATGCACCGTGGACGCTCAAACATCACGGCTCAGACCGGGCAGAAATGCTTCGCGCCAGCAAGCCACGTAAAATAGATTATCCAAAACCAGATGGGATTTTGACGTTTGATAGGCTTAGTTCGGTTTATATTTCTGGAACTGCCCACGAAGAGAACCAACCCTGCCATTTGAAATTAAAAGACGACACGGTTCCGGTGGCCACCAATCTGGTGCTTTATGACGGCCCCGAAGCAAGATATTGCCCGGCAGGGGTTTATGAATTTGTTGATGGCGATGGTAATGACGGGCTAAAGCACCGCTTGCAAATTAATTTTGCAAACTGCCTGCATTGCAAAACCTGTGATATTAAGGACCCGGCTGGAAATATCATATGGTCTGTGCCCGAAGGTGGTGGTGGCCCCAACTACCCTAATATGTAAGAGCGAAACTTGTTTGCGATAAGGTCGCATGGTGGTTACACTCCAGCCATGTTTTATAAATCATCCTTACTGCTAGCTTTGCTGGCCACAACTATATTTGCACCAACAGCAAACGCCGCCAAAGATAAGGCCAAGGCAGGCGTTACGTTTTCTGGCAATTACCTTGCCGGGCGTCATGCCCAAACCCTGCACGACACCGGGAGCGCAGCATTATTTTTAGGGGCCGCCGCAAAAATGGTTCCCGACAATGCTGATCTTTTGCGCCGCGCATATGTTTTGGCATTAAGCGAGGGCGACATAGGCAAGGGTATTAAATTTCTTAATCGAATAGAAAAAATGGGTGCTGACGCGCCGTTGTCCGATGTGGTTCACGCGACTGAATTAATTAAATCTGGTAAGTTTGACGCGGTCGGAAAATATTTCAAAACCGATGATAAAAAAGATAAAAAGCTTACTGGCATTAATGCCTATGTCGGGCCAATACTTCACGCCTGGGCCAAGGTCGGCGAAGGTAAATTTTCAGATGCAATAAAAATATTAGAAAAAAATAAAGGCAATTCAGGCTCGGTTGCATTTTTTGAGCTACATATGGGATTAATAAACGACATGGGCGGCAACGTCCAAGCGGCTGAAAAAAATTATAATGCCGTAATAACCGAGGCCGGAATTTCGCTTCGCCTTACCCAGCATTTTGGCGGGCTATTAGAGCGCAGCGGAAAAACGACCGAAGCATTAAGTATCTATAAAAAATATGATGCCCTTGATGAAGGAACCATAATTACAGCCGTCACCAGCAAACGAATTGCTGCAAAAATAAAACCAAAGCCCGATATCAATAGTGCTGCCCGTGGTGCGGCTGAGGCCATGTTTGGGCTTGCCTCATCATTGAGCAATCAGGGCGCATCGGAATCAGCCCTAGTGCTGGCGCAATTGGCGCTATATCTACGCAACGATTTTCCTCCGGCAATAATTGTTGTGGGTGGGGTTCTGGAAATCTATCAGCGAAACAACGATGCCAATGCGCTGTATAAAAAAATTCCTAAATCTTCGATTATGTACAACCAGGCAAAATTAAAAACTGCCACAAATATGGAAAAGATAAAAAAACCCGATGAGGCAATAAAAATACTTAAAGCTATGGCCAAGGAAAATAAATCTGACGCACGAATATTAATCGAACTTGGCGATATATTGAGACGAAATGAAAAATTCAAAGACGCGGCCAACGCCTATAGTAAAGCCCTTGACCGAATAAAAAAAATTGAAAGCCGCCATTGGGGGATTTTCTATTCTCGTGGCATATCATTTGAACGCGATGGAAATTGGGCAAAAGCAGAAGCCGATTTTTTGACCGCATTAAAAATGGAGCCGGACCAGCCGTTTGTTTTAAATTATCTGGGCTATTCATGGATTGAGAAAAAACTAAATCTGGAAAAAGCAGTTGCGATGATAAAAAAAGCAGTCGAGCTGCGCCCGCGTGATGGCTACATAGTCGATAGCCTTGGTTGGGGCCTGTATCAGCTGGCCGATTATAAAAACGCAACCAAAAGATTGGAGCGTGCGGTGTTGCTGCGCCCGGGAGACAGCATAATTAATAATCATTTGGGTGATGCATTGTGGCGCGTTGGCCGCCAACGCGAAGCGCGTTTTCAGTGGGAACGGGCATTGGGGCTAGAACCAAACCCCAAAGACGAAATAGAGCTAAAACAAAAGCTTAAATCCGGTCTTCCTGATGCTGTGAAATAATGAAGCACCATGAACCAAACCACCATAGCCCAAAAAGCAAACGCCAAAATTAATCTTTATCTGCACGTTACCGGCAAGCTGGAAAACGGGTTTCATACATTAGATTCTCTGGTTGTGTTTGCCGATGTTGGCGACAACATTACGGTCAACGAAGCACCCAATAGCAATGAAATATCATTAAAGGTCTCTGGGCCATTTGGCTCTGACGTACCAAGCGATGACAGCAACCTTGTTATCAAAGCGGCAAAATTATTTAGAGACACCCATAATGTTCAAATGGGTGCAGAAATATTACTTGAAAAAAATTTACCCGTATCTTCTGGTATCGGCGGTGGTTCGGCAGATGCGGCGGCTGTGATACGGAGCTTAAGCGATTTATGGGGATTAAATACCCCGGCACTAGATTTAAAAACCATTAGCCAAAAGCTAGGTGCCGATGTTCCGGTATGCCTGATGGGAAAAAATGTTTTTATGTCCGGCATCGGTGAAATATTAACCCCAGCGCCTAAATTGCCCCAATGCTGGCTGGTTCTGGCCAACTCAGGGGTCAAGGTTTCCACTCCAGATGTGTTCAAAAACCGAACTGGTAAATTTTCAAACCCGGCCCGGTTTGAAGAAGCCCCAAAAGATGCTGCCTGCTTAGCTGAAATTATTGCAAATAGGGGCAATGATCTTTATTTAAGCGCCATCGCCCTTGCGCCTGAAATAGCTGAGGTAATTGAAGCCCTGCAAGGTCTAGATGGTGCCCTGCTGGCCCGCATGAGCGGTAGCGGTGCCACCTGCTTTGGCATTTTTGCAGGTGAAAAGGAGGCCTTGGCCGGGGCGCTGCGTCTGGCCCAGAATAACCCCAACTGGTGGATTGCAGCCGCCAAAATGCTGAACCACACTTAACCGCGCTTAACCACGCTGAACCATTGGACAAAATCAGAATTATATAAATTGCCTTTCAGCCCCTTGCCCATCGGGGCAAAGGCAATTATGTTCCCCCCTGCATTTCCAGGTGAGCCATGGTGGGGCGTAGCCAAGTGGTAAGGCAGCGGCTTTTGATGCCGCCATTCGCAGGTTCGATCCCTGCCGCCCCAACCAACCTTTACAAAAACGTTCCCGACAGACATCTTAGTTTATCTTTCGTCCTGAAACCTGATGTGCAGGAACGCTGTTGTGACCCCCTTTGATAATCTTCAGCCGGAAAATAACAAGTGGCAATTCTGGATAGACCGGGGTGGCACCTTTACCGATGTTGTCGCGCGCAACCCCCAAGGCAAAATAGTTACGGGGAAATTATTATCGGAAAATCCAGAGCGTTACCCCGATGCCGCCCTACAAGGGATTCGTGATTTATTGGGCGTGGCATCTGATGCGCCTATTCCATCTGAAATAATTTCTTCGGTAAAAATGGGAACCACGGTTGCCACCAACGCATTGTTGGAACGCAAAGGTGATCGCACCGCGCTGGTCATTAATAGTGGGTTTAAAGATGCATTGCGAATTGCCTATCAGAACAGGCCGCATTTGTTTGATCGCCATATTATTTTGCCAGAATTATTGTACGAACAAGTAATAGAGACCCAAGGAAGATACAACGCCCAAGGCGAAGAAATAATTCCGTTTGACGTAGACGATACAAAAGCAAATCTTTTAAAAGCGTTTGAAGCGGGCATTAGGTCGGTGGCCATAGTTTTTATGCACGGCTATCGCTACCCCGCCCATGAACAGGCCGCCGCCGATATCGCCAAGGAAATTGGTTTTACCCAAATATCCACCAGCCACGAAGTCGCCCCATTGATGAAACTGGTTAGCCGGGGCGATACCACCGTGGTTGATGCATATCTGTCGCCCATACTACGTCGCTATGTTGATAGGGTGGCCGCCGAATTGGGTGATGTTCGGTTGATGTTTATGCAGTCTAGCGGCGGCTTAACCGATGCCCATATGTTTCAAGGCAAAGACGCAATTTTATCAGGCCCGGCCGGTGGTGTGGTTGGCATGGTGCGCACCGGAGAAATGGCTGGGTTTAATAAATTAATCGGTTTTGATATGGGTGGCACCTCAACCGACGTATCACATTACGCCGGAGAATTTGAACGTGCCTTCGAAACCCAGGTGGCGGGCGTTCGTATGCGCGCACCCATGATGCATATTCACACCGTCGCCGCAGGTGGTGGTTCAATATTGCGCTTTGATGGTTCGCGTTATCGTGTCGGCCCAGAATCCGCCGGCGCAAACCCCGGGCCAACGTGTTATCGCCGTGGTGGGCCGCTATCTGTTACCGATTGCAATGTTATGCTTGGCAAAATCCAGCCAGAACATTTTCCCAAGGTTTTTGGCGTAGGCGCCAACGAACCCATGGACGGTGAAGCTGTCCGGCAAAAATTTTTAGACTTAGCAAAACAAATTAAACAAGCAACGGGCGAGGTCAAAAAATCAGAAGAAGTCGCCGAAGGTTTTTTACGCATTGCAGTTGAAAACATGGCCAATGCCATCAAGCAAATTTCAGTGCAAAGAGGTTACGACGTTACCGAATATACCTTGTGTTGTTTTGGTGGCGCAGGTGGGCAACACGCTTGTATGGTTGCCGATGCGTTGGGCATGAACAAAATATTTATCCACCCGCTTGCAGGGGTTTTATCTGCCTATGGTATGGGGCTTGCCGATGTTCGGGCCATGCGCGAAGAAACCGTAGAGGCACCTTTGTCAAAGGCCTTGGTTAGCACCCTGCATGAACGCGCCCAAGTATTAATTATTGAAGCCATGAACGAACTTGAAGCGCAAAATATTAAACAGGCTAACATGCAAGCCTTACCCAAAGCACACGTCAGGTACAGCGGAACCGACGCCGCCATTGTGGTTGATATGAGCGATCATGATGGATTAAAACGCAATTTTTCCAACGCTCATAAAAAGCGTTTTGGTTTTGCCATAGAGGCGCGTGATTTAGTGGTTGAAGCTATCTCCATCGAAGTAATCGGGGCAGCCGCATCGGTTAAAGACCTTGAACATAAAATAAATGCCCCCCGGAC
>DAOWFB010000135.1 GCA_030638205.1 Thalassospiraceae bacterium | reverse complement strand
TGATAAGCGGACATTATTGGAGCCTTGTTAATTCAGTTCATAAGCACCTTGTTCATTAGCATCTTGTTCATTGCTCAAGTTTGCTGGAACTTGATTCCATCTGCTTACACAGTGCTTACATGACGTAATCACCACCAAAACCCACAAAAACAAAAACCCCGCAACCTGTTGAGGTTACGGGCTTAATTTTGGTTGCGCCAACCGCGAAGCAGCGAAGCTGCGTGCGGAATTGGATATGGTTGGATTTGAACCAACGACCTTCAGGTTATGAGTTTAAGGTTCGACTGTTTGCGGGAGATTGCGGGAGATAGATTAAGCTAGATTTACCTTATATTTCAATGCATTGACTCTACTTTCCAGTTTGCGCATACTATCCTGAGGATGCGTTTCATGTAAGCAGTTTGCACAGCTAGCAAAGGGGGTTACGCTCTCCATAATGCATCGGTGCTTTCGCGAAACCAAAGGCCGGAAGGTAGGCGAATTATTTATTCAGATGTCTGCTTGGCGCCCCAACACACCCAATGATCAAAACTGGCGCATAAACCCGGCAGCGTCGGAAATAAAGCGGCCTCAGCCTTCTGCCAAAAAGGCTGAATAATCCCAATCTTCATGCAGATACACCCAGCCGAACGGTTTTTTCATATACCCATCCCAACACCCAACAAACAGGCTCCATAACCAAACGCACCAACTTGCCCCGCCAATTGGGGCTTGGCCGCGCACCCATCTGAAATGCAATTTCTTCGGCACGGCAGCGGGCAATTGGTTCAATAATGTTGGTGGCGAGTTTAGAGCGTTTCATCAAACGCACATATGGCACCGCCCACAGATGATAGCCCTTGACCGTGAATGGTGACAAGCGGGCAAAGGTAAAGCGGGCGTCAAGACGTTGTAGTTCAGGCTGCATTAAACCTTGGCGTACCAGTTCGGTGCATATTACCCGGGTGTTGCTGGAACTTGATGAGCCATCGCTATTTTTGCGGCCAACAATATCGCGGGTAAACTGGCCCCATGCACCGACTTCACGGCCATGTTTATCAAGCCTTACCCCACCGGTACTTTTGCCTCGACTGTTGGTTCCGCTTATATATTTACCATCGCTAGTTATTCTACCGGGATTTCCCAAATAGCTAATAAATTTACCATCACGATCTATTCTTCCGGCCCCTGATGATGCATTACCAAGGGCTTCTACTGTTTTCAGTAATGATTTATTCTGTTTGGATAAGGCACCTTTCGCGTGTTTTTGTTCGGCAATTTTTTTGGCCTCGCGGATCAAAATAGCAACGGTCATATTATCCATGGGCTTTTGCGGTTTGGCGGCGTTGGTCAAAACACTTTCTAACAATGAACGTCTTGCCGGGCGACGCAGTGGCATATGTGGAATACCCGGTTTTAATTTATCAAAAATATGCTGAGGTGCGATTGATTGCCCAAGCGTTGGCTTGGTTGTTGGCTTGTTTGTTTGCTGGGCTTGAAGCGGTGATGATGATGATGATGGAGTTTGATTTTTAATTTCTTTCTTTATTTCTTTTTGGCGTTTCTGTTCCAACTCACTCCACGATTGGATGGGTTTATCCCATGATGCTTTTAAGCGTGGCCCGGTGGCGGCTATTTTACCGGTGGCATCCACAGTTGCCGGGCCGGGATAGGTGTTTTTAAAAAAACTTTTTACCGCACCAGTAACGGGTGTGCGTAATGGATGACTTTGTTTTTGATAGGCTGGCGTTTTCATCAAACTGTTGATGGCATCCCGATCCAACAGCTGGGCTATGGCATCCCTATAAATATTATCATTCGCCCCAACCCCCTTGAGCGAGCGTAAGGGTGAACGGGGCGTTGAGCGAAACGTGTTATTGCTGACCATGTCGGAAGCATTAGCATTGCCGATCAAGGCGCTACCCACGCCGCCAATGCTTTCACCAATAGCGTCAAGCAGCGCATTAAAACCCTGTTCCAGTTGATCGAAGAAGTCCGGGGCATCATTTATTTTTTGTGCTGGCATTGCGCTCGCTTGTTTTGTTTGCTGAGCTTCCCACGCAGCCGCGATGGCATCGGTGGTCATGCCTAGCTTTGATTGTTTTTCTTTAATACGTTCAAGCTGGGGTGTTGCCAAAGAAGTTCCGGCTGTTAAGTGCGCACCTTCAGGCACACCTTCGATGGTTATGGGGACGCCCGTGTAGGGCTTATCGGGAACAGTGAGGTTAATGGTAGTATCTTCAGGCAGGGTGAGAACGTCACTGCTGCGGATCTTATCTGGGTTTTTCAGGTGGGGGTTCGCTTCCATCAACGCATCCACCGTGGTGCCGTGGCGTTCAGCAATGTTGCCAAGAGTATCGCCGGATTTAATTTCAATTTTACCCTTCATATCCGGGTCGACATAGCGAGAGCTTATAGCGTGATACCGACCTGAATCGTTTAAGTGTTCACCAATTCGGTCTAGGGCTTCAACTACTTTGTCAGGTTTGTCTTCTAATATTCCCGCGCGAATAGCATCCCGCTCGCGCCTCATGGCAACCGGGGACTGAAACGTACCCATGGTCAACGTTCCCTGTCGTTCGTAGCCCAATAAATCGAACTCTTCCCTACCTAAAATGCGTTGGGTTTCTTCATAATGACGGTCAAAAGAGATGTTAAATAATGATTGGGACTGTTTCTCTGTAATGTTCACATTCGCTAAGCTGTCGATCATGTGTCTGATCTTGGCTTTGTCAGTTTTATTCTTGTTTTTTTCCTGCGCGATACGTTCCAATGTACGACGGGTGATGGCACTATATTTTGCACCTATGGCCTCAAAATCATTTTCAATGGTTTCTTTAACAAACCACCTCCCGCCACGGCCATTAACGATGGCAGCATACCCAACGCCAATGGTCGGCACATTAAATTGATCATTGACCATTTTAAGTTTTTCTTTTTCTAAACCTTTAATATTTGGAAATGCCCAATCGCGGGCTTGCTTTTTCTTGTTTTTAGGCACGGTTCATTCTCCTTATTGTGAGGACATAAAAAAAGCGGCGCAAACGCGCCGCATTGGTTAATGATATTTAAAAATTACATGCCATTTATTCAGGCTGAGTGATGTCTATTGATTTAATTTCTCCATAAATAAATCCAATTTTTCTTTATTAACATGGCGAACGTACCAACTTCTATTGCAATAAACATCAATACCCCCCTTTTCAGGAAGACCATTCTCAACGCGAATACGTTCTTCTACGCTTTCCTTGTTCTTACATTCATGAACCCGCATCATACAGGACTGGCTAGCGTGGATAATGTCGTACCAATCCCTACCAAATCGTATGTAATCGGTGTAATTCAAATAAATGTAGGGCCAGAGGTGTGACTTATCATCAGGCTTCTTTAATAACTTAAGGTAAGTAAACCCCTCTGCCGTTTCATGTATGGTGTAGGGAAACTGTCCATGCTTAGATATATAAATGGTCTTGGGCCATATGTTTAGTTTACTATCTTCAATAACCCCGTGTGTAATATGATAATCATACCAACGCTCAAACGGCAACTTCGGACAATACTCAACCGTGTTCATTTTCAGTTCCGCCGCCATTGTTGGGCGAACAATAAAGATTGCCATCAGCGCAATGGGGATCATCAGTATGTAAAATAATCTATGTTTCAACATGCTTCCCAGCCATCAACCGTTCGGAGTTTACAAACCCTAGCATAAACATAAATGATGATAAAAGTTGAGATGGGCTGGGGCAATTTTGGTCTAAGGCCATCCGGGCCAAAACGAAGGCGCACTTGTTCGCATCGTTAAATATAATGTAGCCCATGACACCCCTTCGGGTCAAGGAATATATTCTTATTAATGGTTTTTGGGCCTTTTGCCAATTGCCTGAGGCTTCATTTCTGGCTGATATCGCCAAAATGGCACTGGGGCCAGATTGGAGCCAAGCTTATGCTTCTTCATCAGTAAGCAAATTTCCATCTTTGGCAACAAGGCGCAAGTGAGGCTTTAGAACAATCGGAAACGTAATGCCACGAGCTTCTAGGGCACGAGCAAGTGCCTTGATTCGCATCGCTGCCGCATTGGTTTTGCGAAACAACTCCGGTTGTGAATTGGTGTGTTTTTCCATCCTGCCCCCCTATTATTTAACAATTATTTCACGGCCATGCGATTGACCATAATTATATTTTTAGGGCCCTATTGCACTTGATTATACAACAAAACCTTAGCCGAGGTGCTGCAAAATTTATGAAATCAAATGAATCTTGGTTGTGTTATGTAGCAAGCAAGTACATGAGGGCCTTATGCTAATTTTGAAAATTTAGGATGGATCTCATGAAATT
>DAOWFB010000032.1 GCA_030638205.1 Thalassospiraceae bacterium | reverse complement strand
TGAGCCAAATTCCCGACTAACCAAATTGGTGTGCTTGCCTTGCCAGCCAATTCCCGCCATTTGCGCCAGCGGTTTTTCCATAACCGGCGCGGTGTCGACAAATACCTTTAAATCATGGCCAAACGTTTCGCCCATCCAGCGGCCAAGTTTTTTTAGGCGTTTTTTCATTACGTCGTGATAATCGCGGCCCCGGGCATAGACACTGATGGTGCCCCGGTCTGAATGATTTAGTGATGCATTGGGTTTTTCATGAGGGCCATAATTAAGACCCAACGATATAACCGATTTAACGTCGCCCCATAGCCCGGTGGGTGATGAACGCTCAACCATTCTTTCGCCCATCCAGCCCATGGAGGCGTTTCTACCCTCATTGATAAAGCGTTTAAGGCTCTCCCCCGGTTTGGGCCCAATATCGCTAAGGGCAAAGCCAATGGTGTCGAACCCCAGCTCCAATGCCTTGGCGCGGATAGCTTCGCTGGTTTCAAGTGGGTTTAGTTTCAAATGCTTATCCGCCATGGTTAGTTCGGCCCTTGCTTTTTTGGCTGCAACAGATTAAATCCCCGTTATCAATAGACTAAACACACACTCAAAACAAAGATGGTAACAAAATGAACCTACGCTACACCGCACTTTATATAGCCCTTATCGTAACCGTGAACTACGCATTTAGCGTGGTTCCATTGGTCGAGCTTCCGGGCGGAACCCAGTGGCCGCCGGTGGCATTGCTGGTAGGGTTCGTTTTTGTGGCGCGAGATTTCGCCCAGCGCGAAATTGGCCACAAGGTTTTGTTGGCCATGATCGTTGGTGTGGTTATTAGCTATTATATGGCCGACCCATTTGTTGCCGTGGCCTCAGCCGCCGCATTTTTGGTTAGCGAAGTTGTTGATTGGGCGGTTTACACATTTACCAAGCGCCCGCTTTCCGAACGGGTTTTGTTTTCATCCGTTGCCGGTGCGCCAATTGATAGCGTGGTATTCTTGGGGCTTTTAGGTTTTGCCTCGCCCCTTGGTATTTTGCTTATGTCGGTGTCCAAGCTGGTTGGTGCGTTGATCGTATGGCGTATGATACGCAACCGCGAACAACGCGAAAGCATTGGTGCTTAAATTTAAATGATGCTTAAATTTAAAGACGCCTAAATCTCGTCCATAGACACAACCGCTTTTTCAGCACGGCCTGCGTCTGACCAGCTAACCATGGCCGGGATTGCCAGAACGCTGTCCATATATGCGCGTGATACTTGGTCAACTTCTACCGCGTGGGTGGTTAGGCGGCTAACAATTGGTGCGAACATGGCATCAGCATTGGTGAAATGCCCAAATAAGAAATCACCACCTGATCCGAAATTTTCTCGGGCCTCGCGCCAGATGGATGTCAGGCGGTTTACGTCATCCTGAACGCCCGGTTTATCCAAATTAACACCCGGGTGGGAGGCGCGAATATTCATGGGCATATAGGTGCGAAGTGCGGTAAAGCCCGCGTGCATTTCAGCCGATACGCTGCGTGCCATGGCGCGGGCAGGGGTATTGGTTGGCCATAGTTTTTTTTCCGGCCATTTATCTGCAAGGTATTCAAGTATGGCGAGCGATTCCCAAACCTTGATATCGCCATCAATTAAAAGCGGAACTTTTTTGGTTGGTGAGTATTCAACAATGGCGTTTTGCCATTCGGGGCCAAAATCACCAAATTCGATTAGCTTTTCATCAAAATCAATTTCTGCAACACGCATGGCCAACCATGGGCGCAATGACCAGCTTGAATAATTTTTGTTACCGATAACTAATATTGGTTTTGTCATTATTATTCTCCACAAGATTTTTCTTGCATAAATTATTAAGCAAACTCGTTTGTGCGTCTACAATAACATTGCAACGATACAATTTGTATTTGAAATTATCCGCGCCCACGATATGGCTCTACGCCTTGTTCGGGTATCCACACGCCTTTGGGTGCGGGGCCTGTTTGATAAAATACATCTATGGGAATGCCACCACGCGGGTACCAATACCCGCCGATGCGCAGCCATTTGGGCTTTACCGTCTTAATAATTTTTTCGGCAATGGAAATGGTGCAGTCTTCGTGAAATGCACCATGGTTGCGAAATGATGTCAGGTACAGTTTTAACGATTTGCTTTCAACAATTTTTTTCGCCGGAATATAATCAATTACCAAATGGGCAAAATCCGGCTGCCCGGTTATGGGGCAGACCGAGGTAAATTCAGGGGCTGAAAAACGTATCATGTAATCTACCTTGCCCTTGG
>DAOWFB010000006.1 GCA_030638205.1 Thalassospiraceae bacterium | reverse complement strand
TTTTTGCCTTGATAGCAGGCGTTTAAAATAAATATATGTTATTCATTGAGTTAAGACGCTATTTTGTGGGTAAATTAAATTTGGGGCGCCTAAGCTGACTGGGGAATAACGGGGGACTAGCTTGGCAAAGAAGTCTTTATCGACTGTAAAATCAGCCACCAGAAAAAAGGTGGCTAGGTCGTCGCGCCCGAAGAGTAAAAAAACAGCCAAAAAAACAGCCAAAAAGATAGCAAGCAAAACGACAAAAAAGGCCATTAAAAAAACTACAAGTAAAAAAACTGCAAATAAAAATACTATAAAAAGTATTGGCAAGAATCCTAATAAAAAATCTTCATCATCGTTCGCTTTGTCCGCATCACATAAAGGCGATGGGGGCTGGTCTGACGTATTTACTTCTTCACTATTGAATGAAGGTGTATTTTTGTTACACGATGGAAAAATAGTTGATGTTGATGGTTCAGGCATTGAGATGCTGGGTTTGAAAAATATTAGTGAAGCAAAAAAACATCACCTTGCTGACTTTGTTGAACCGAGCAAGCTTTCAGTTTCTGTTCCTGTTCTTTCTGGCTCCGCAACCAATGGCATAGAAACCCTTATTGAATTTATTGCCGCCAAAGGTAATAAATTTTCTGCCTCAGTTTGCTCTATACCCTTTAACGACAAAAGCGGCGACTATTTAGTCGTAAGAATGCGTGATGCATCGCGTGAAATTGCATGGCGGCGTGATGCAAAAATGACTGGCGAGATGTACAAACACTTGTTTAATTCATCCCAAGCCATGAACTGCGTTCTTGATGGTGAGGGGTATATTCTTCTTGCTAACGAAGCTGGTTCAAAAATGCTTGGCCACGACATGTCATTTTCATTGGCCGGAAAATATTTTCTAACAATCGTTCACCCAGATTATCAAAACGTATTTAAATTAAGTATGAATAGCTTGATTGAATCCAACGAAGCTGTTCACGTAAAGTTTCTAAAAGCAGATGCAGCAATAATAGACGTAGAGGTAACTGCCCACGATATTGGTGATGGTCAAATAATGATCGAAGCCCGCGATGTAACAGATAGAGTAAGTACCGCAGCAGCGCTGCACGATAGAGAAAAAAGATTGCACGGGATATTAAACACCGTTGCTGACGCAATTGTTACAATTAATGAAAAGGGAAAAATAATTGCATTCAATAAAGCTGCTGAAACCATATTTGGCCATAGCGCAGAAGAAGCAATTGGTAAAAATATAAATATCTTGATTAGCTCAAAACATGAGACTTTCCACGAAAAATATATGAGTGGATATAAAGATGGCAACATATCAACAATTATTGGCGTTCGTGGGCGCGAGGAATGTGGGCGCAAAAAAGACGGAACTGAATTTCCGCTGGAGTTGTCCGTTACAGAATTAACGCACGGTAAACGAAAGTTTTTTACCGGCATTATGCGCGATATTACGGATCGCAAAGAGGCGGAAAAAGAAATTCGCCTTGCTAACGAACAATTGGAAGCGCGCGTCAAGGACCGCACCAAAGAACTAACACAAGAAATTGTTGTACGCGAACAAGCCGAAGGAAGGTTGCGTCTTGCTGCGCAGGTAATAGAAAACCTAAATGAAGGTGTAATTATTATTGATCCCGAATTTAGAATTATTTCCGTTAACCCAGCCTATACAGACATAACCGGATATAATCCAAGTGAGGTTGTTGGCAAGCACCCAACCAATCACGCCGCACTTTGTAGTAGCGGAGAAATGTTTGAAGAAATGTGGACGGGAATTGAAAGCAGAGGCAGGTGGAGTGGGGAGTTTTGGAACAAACGAAAAAATGGCGAAGAATATGCCGAACGACTTTCCATTACTGCGATAATAGGAAATTTAGGAGAAGTCAGGCAATTCGCAGCGGTTGTGGCGGACATAACAAAGCGAAAACAGGATGAGGAACGCATACTTTATCAAGCGAATTACGATAAATTAACCGGACTTCCCAATAGGTCGCTGTTTATTGATCGTCTTAATCAATCTATACCAACCATGGCGCGTTCAAATAAAAAACTAGCCTTGCTGTTTATCGATTTGGATGGTTTCAAGCTTGTGAACGACACTCTTGGCCACGATTATGGCGATGAGCTTTTAAAAGAGGCGGCGGAAAGGCTCGGCCATTGTGTTCGTACCGGTGATACGGTTGCAAGGCTTGGCGGTGATGAGTTCACCATAACCATGCCTAACCTTGATGACCTTAGAAACGCACCCATTGTAGCCCAACGTAGCCTTGATGCGCTTGCAAAACCGTTTATTATTTCCGGTCATGAGTCTTTTGTTTCTGCATCCATAGGCATAACCATTTTCCCTGATGACGCGACCACATCACAAGAACTTCTTAAAAATGCTGATGCCGCTATGTACAAGGCCAAGGATGAGGGCAAGGCCAATTACCAGTACTTTACCGCAGACATGAATGCGCAGGTAAAAGAACGGATGGTTATTAAAAACGGATTAATTAAGGCCCTTGAAAATGGCGAGTTATCGCTTTTTTATCAACCCAAAATGGACCTGAAAAGCAATTCAATTACCGCGGTTGAAGCTTTGATGCGTTGGAATAATCCAGAACTTGGAAATGTAACCCCGGATGTATTTATACCAATCCTTGAAGAAAGCGGGTTGGTTGTTGAGGTTGGTGAATGGGCTATGCGCACATCCTTCAAGCAACACAATGAATGGTTAAGGCAGGGTATACCACCGATGAAAATGGCGGTAAATCTTTCCGTAAGACAGCTTCGTGAAAAAACATTCGTCGACGTTGTTGAAAATACATTAATGGATACGAATGTTTCTCATGAATATTTTGAAGTCGAGATTACGGAAAGCATGCTGATGACGGATGCGCCTAATATAGTAGCGGCATTAAATGCAATTCATGAGCTTGGAATTCATGTGTCGATGGATGACTTTGGTACCGGTTATTCATCGCTTAGCTATCTTAAGAAATTTCCAATTGATACGATTAAAATTGATAGATCTTTTGTTTCTGATATTGCCACCAATCAAGACGACGCAGAAATTATTCGCACAATTATCAATATGGGAAAAACACTTAACCGCAAATTAATAGCCGAAGGCGTCGAAACAATTGAACAGCTAGATATTCTAAGAGAATATGGCTGTGATGAAATTCAAGGGTATTATATCAGCAGGCCGCTTTCGGGTGAAAAATTTATTTCATTTTACAAAGAATGGATTAAGGGCGAAAAATTTTCTTAAATCCCTAAATTGCATGTTTTGCAAATCGTCGCTTATTCTTTTGTTTTAAGCCATTCGCAATTTAATCCAAGATCACCAGCGGTATTTGATATGTGCGCCAGGCAGGTTTTGGCTGCATCCGGTGGAATTGAAACGGCTGCGCTAATTACATACTGACCACCATCTTGGCCACCATCTTGGCCACCATCTTGGCCACCGCCCGGACCAGCCTTGTGTTCAGAGTTAAGTTGCACAATATTTGCCCCAAATTGTTGGAATACTTCACATAGCAGGGCAAGCAAACCGGGCCTGTCACCACCAGAAATTGTTATATTATGTGTTACGTTTTTTGAAGCGGGAGTTACATTTTTAACATCAAAATGAGAAACTGATATTTCTGAGCCAGACAATGGCTCAAGCGCACTTAATTCAGTTTTTATAGCATCAATGTCTGTTTCGCCTTGTAATTCACAAACTGCGCTAAATTCAGAATTTCCACCCAGCACAGTAAACGTTGTATCCCCTAAGTTAATTCCCAAATCAAACAGCCTTCCGGCGACTGCCGAAATAAGTCCAACCTTATCCGGGCCTTTGATGGAAACCATGGCGCTATTGATTTTTTCTGAATTAGCGTTCATTGCAGGCATCCTTTGCTTTTGTGGAAATTATATATTTATATTTTAATATTATTTTACTATAATACACTCATGTTGTCGTTATTCAAAATGTTGTCACCATTCAAAACCATTGGATCGCTGTTGCCAGCTGGCGCTGTCGGCACCTTTATGGCGATATTTGTATTTAGCGCTGTATTCCCGGCCAATGCAAAAAACCCTAGCGTTGATGAAATATCAAAATACTTTATAAAAATTGTATTTGGCAGCGAGTATGGAAATATTTCAAACAAGCCAAAGGTGATTTCAAAATGGTCGGGCAATATTGGCATTTCAATACAGGGCCGCGCAACCAATCAATTAGCAGCCATTACTGGCAAGCACCTTAACAGTCTTAGCAGAATAACCGGTCTTCGTTTTAAACAGGTAGCAGCCAACAGCCCCATGCAATCCATAAGCATAATATTTCTCAAACGCGATGAAATGTTTGCAATCAAAGGGGAGGGGATAGATCCAAATGTAATAAAAAAACTAGCATCATCTGGCGGGTGTTATTTTATGGCATTCCATAAACCGCCACAGAGAATAGTTAAGGCAATTATTGCAGTTAATATAGAGCGACCAATCGGTTTAACCGATAGCTGTATACTTGAAGAGATTACGCAATCTTTGGGCCTGCCAAATGATAGTAATAAAATGCGGCCTTCAATTTTTAGCGACCTTGATCACGAAACCAATCTTTCACGAACCGATAAAATATTGGTTCGCACTCTTTATGACAAGAGAATGGTTGCCGGAGACTCTGTTGAAGATGCATTTACTAAAGCCCAAAAAATAATTTTAGAACTAAACACCGATATTCAGTAACTGCTTGCGATAACATATTTAAATAATTCAACCCGAACACAAGAATCGGTGCATTATTGATATTGGGGCTACAAAGATACTTGAGACCACAAAGACACTGGGGAAATGTGGGGAAACGCAATGCATAACGACAATCTAATCGAACGAAAAACCTATCCCGAGGGCGCAAGTATATTTAGGGAGGGCGACCCCGGAGCTACGGCCTATATAATTCAAGAAGGGGTTGTGGGGATACATAAATCCATTGATGGTAAGGAAAAAATTCTTGCCACCGTTTCAAAGGGTGCGATCTTTGGCGAGATGGCCTTAATTGACAAGAAGCCGCGCACAGCAAGCGCACGCGCGCTTGAGCCAACCACGGTAATCGTTGTTAGCGAAGCAATGTTTAACGAAAAAATAAAAAAAGCAGATCCTTTTATACGCGGCCTACTTGGTATTCTTGTCGATACCGTACGCAATCAAAATAGTTAATGGATTACCCTGAAATATGAACACAAAAAATACCGATAATAACCACCCCAAAGCCCGCAAGGGTATCCTTGGAAAGCTTAGAAATTATTTTATGGCCGGTATTTTGGTTACGGCACCAATTTCCATTACAATATATCTTGGCTGGCTGTTCATTACCTTTGTTGACGATAGGGTAACTCCGCTTATCCCCAAAGCTTATAATCCTGAAAACTATTTACCTTTTGCCGTTCCAGGAATAGGGGTGGTTATAGTAATTATTACCATGATGCTTGTTGGTGCGTTGACCGCGGGGTTTGTTGGCAGAGTATTTAATCGCATTTCAGAACGTATAATGAACCGTGTTCCGGTATTGCGTGGGGTCTATAAAGCTACGCGTCAAATTTTTGAAACAATTTTATCAAAACAATCAAATGCGTTCCGCGAAGCTGTTCTGGTCGAATATCCGCGCAGGGGAATGTGGGTTATTGCATTTATAACTGGCACCACCGAAGGCGAGGTTCAGGCCATAACAGACGATGATCTTATTAATGTATTTGTTCCCACAACCCCAAACCCGACATCGGGGTTTTTAATATTTGTACCCAAGTCTGATATATTGCCCTTGGCGATGAACGTTGAAGATGCGCTTAAAATGGTAATTTCCGGTGGCATTGTAACTCCGCCCGATAATAGATAACCGGGGTTATCCAGACCTTAAATATTTAATCGCCCCATCCCGCTGAAACAGATAAAGCAATACCCTAAGTGCTTTGCTGCGCTCACTTTTTAGACCGGGGTCTTTGTTTAATATTAATTCTGTATCATCGCGTGCTATTTGAATGAGTTCACCCAACTGGGCCACGTCACCAAGGCGAAATCGGGGCAGTCCGCTTTGTTTGGTTCCCAGCAATTCACCGCTTCCGCGCAAGCGCAAATCTTCTTCGGCTATTACAAAACCGTCTTCGGTGCTTCGCATAATTTCAAGACGGGCGTTGGCGGTTTCACCCAGTGGTGCTTGATAAAGCAATATACATGATGAACTATTATCGCCACGCCCAACCCGGCCGCGTAATTGGTGCAACTGGGCAAGGCCAAAACGCTCGGCATGTTCAACCACCATAACTGTGGCCGCGCTCACATCGACACCCACCTCTATAACCGTTGTTGCAACCAGTATGCTAATTGACCCTTCGGCAAATGCCTGCATGGCGGCATCTTTTTCTTTTGCCTTCATTCGCCCGTGTACCAGCCCGACCTTTTCACCAAAGCGCGAGCGCAAATATTCAAACCTATCTTCAGCCGCCGAAAGATCCAATTTTTCAGATTCTTCGACCAACGGACAAACCCAAAATGCCCTAGCCCCGGTTTTTATCTTGCGATCCATTGCTTCAATTAATTTGTCCAATTTCGATATTGGCATAACGCGCGTATCAATTGGCTTTCGCCCTTTGGGTTTTTCTAGCAACCTTGATACATCCATGTCGCCATAGGCGGTTAACATTAGCGTGCGCGGTATGGGGGTTGCCGTCATTACCATTACATCAACCGCATTTCCCTTATCGGTCAAGCTAAGGCGTTGATGCACGCCAAAACGGTGCTGCTCATCAATAACCGCAATGCGTAAATCGTGATACACAACGTCATCTTGAAAGAGCGCATGAGTACCAATTGCAATGGTTGTTTTCCCTGATGCCAGCGCAGAAAGGATTGCCTCGCGGTTTTTACCTTTTTCCCGTCCGGTCAAAAGAATAATTTCAATTCCGGCGGCACTGGCCAGTGGCTCAATGGTTCTCATGTGCTGCCGTGCCAGAACTTCCGTTGGGGCCATAAGTGCACCTTGGCCGCCAGCCTCGACTGCGGACAACATGGCCATTAGGGCAACAACGGTTTTTCCGCTACCGACATCCCCTTGTAAAAGTCGCAACATACGGATGTCACTTTTCATGTCGGCATCAATTTCAGATATTGCCGTTGTTTGTGATGCGGTTAATTCAAAGCTCAAAGTATCCAGAACTTTTTTTCTTAAAATGCCATCACCGATTATTGGTCTGCCCTTGGCCCGGCGCATACCGTTGCGAACCAAGCCAAGGGCTAGTTGGTTTGCCAATAACTCGTCATAGGCAAGGCGTTTCCTTGCCGGGCTGTCTGGCTGTAAATCAATTTCGTTTTCCGGGTTGTGGGCTTTGGCAATAGCATCACCCCAAGTGGGCCAGTTCATTTTTTTTACGTAAGCATCATCCAACCATTCTGGCAGTGCGGTTGCATGACAAAGCGCACCACTTATTATTTTGCCCATAACCTTTTGCGAAACACCGGCGGAAAGGGGGTATATGGGTTCTAGCCCTAAAATTCCTTCAATCTCGTCCGGCTTCACCATGTGGTCGGGGTGGGTCATCTGAACCGCACCCTGATAATGCTCGATAGTTCCACTGATTACACGAGGTTCACCTTCGGGCATGGTTTTTTTCAGGTAATCTGAATGGGCATGAAAAAATACCAGTGTAATTTCACCGCTGTCATCAAAGCATTTAATTCTATATGGCAGGCGCTTGTTTCTGGGGGCTTCGTGCTTTCCCACGGTTATGCTGAGGGTGGCAATGCGCCCGGGTTCTGCGGCCATTACAGTTGGTTGATAGCTTCTATCTATTACGCCAACGGGCAAATGCCACAAAAGATCGACTATTTCCCCGCCTTCGTTACCCCCACCTTCGTTACCCCCGCCTTCATTACCCCCGCCTTTATTACCTATGGCTTTTTTAATGGCATTGGCAATACGGGGGCCAACGCCTTTTAGCGTGGTTACGGGCTTGAATAATGGATATAAAATTTCAGGGCGCATTTTGTATTTATACCCTATAACAACTGGCGGCATAACCTGATGGATAAAAGCTAATGGACGACAGAAGAAAACGGATTCTTTATCAGTGCAATCATTGTGGGATGAAGGAAAATGATGTTCTTTTAGGCGGGTTTGCAACGGCCATGGTTGAAAGCCTGAACCATGTCGAGCTGGGGCAATTGGAGGCCATTATTTCCGTTCCCGACAATGATCTTTTGAGCTGGATTTTGGGCAAGGTGGCCCCCGACCCGGAGCATGACACACCTCTTTTAAAGCGCATCCAAGACTTTAATAAAAAGAACTAACGCATTGAATAATAATGAATAACAATAACTCCAATCGCAAAACCATATTTGGCGCCCCGCTCGGAATAGATGCCGTCGAAATTGCCAAAATGGCCAAATCGGGCCGGGACGTTTTGTTTGTCGCCCGCGACGATGTGGCCATGGCCGCCATGAATGAGGAGCTTTCGTTTTTTGCCCCGGAAATAGAAACCGTGGAGTTTCCGG
>DAOWFB010000126.1 GCA_030638205.1 Thalassospiraceae bacterium | reverse complement strand
GTGCTATCCATGTGGTTTGTTGAATTATTAAAATACAAATACGGAAAACATTTATGAAAACAAATTATTTTATCTGGAAAATCACATTTTCGTGGTGCGCCCATGCGTTCAAGGCAATAACAAAACAACACCATCTTGAACTGCGCCCGCAGCTTGAAAAATTTATACCCGTTGACGGCACCGTGCTGGATGTTGGCGCCCATGCAGGACAGTTTGCAAAATTGTTTTCCAAAATTGCATCAAACGGTACGGTTATTTCGGTAGAGCCGGGTAGCTATTCCCGCTCCATACTCAGGCTTGCGCTTTATTTTAACCGCAGGCGTAATGTTGTGGTCGTGCCCTCGGCCCTTGGCTCATCATCCGGGATAGAGATTTTGCGCTTGCCGCAGAAAAGAAAGGGAAGCTACGGTTTTGGCCTTTCGCATATTGCCGGCGTTAAAAATGATTTGTCCGAACGCTTTGATGTGGTTTCAGACATTGTTGTAAGTGTTCAGCTGGACGACCTTGCAACAAAGATGAACATTGAACGGCTTGATTTTATTAAGGCCGATATCGAAGGTTGGGAAATGCGCATGATTGAAGGCGGACTTGAAACCATTAAACGCTTTCGTCCGGTTATATATTTAGAACTTATCGATAGCTCCCTACAGCGCGCTGGCGATAGCATTGCCTCTGCTTGGGAAACTTTATCGGGGCTTGGTTATGCGCCGCATATTATGGATAAAAATACCATGACGCTGACCCCATTACAGTCAATTCAAGAAGGTGACATTTGGTGGCTAAGTGAAAGTTGAGCAAAGGCCCGAACAGGGCCCGCACCTTATGGTGCGCCCTTATTAATAAAGGCCACTGCTTTTTTGCAGTGGCCTTTATTAATAAATGGTGGAGCCAAGGGGAATCGAACCCCTGACCTCTTGCATGCCATGCAAGCGCTCTCCCAACTGAGCTATGGCCCCTTAAGGGTATTTAGCGGCTAGTCCTCGGTTTGTACGTTATCGAGAACTTCTTCCAAATCGTCATCGGCATCGCCGGTAATATCTGAGGCATCCTCCATTAGACCCTCATCATCATCCTCATCATCATCCTCATCATCGGCTGTGATATCGTCGATATCTTCATCTTCTTCATCGTCCTCAGTTGCCTCTGCCTTGGCGGCCGCCTCTTCTTCGGCTAGCGCTGCGGCTGTAGCTGCGGCCTCTGCGGCCTTAGCCTTTTGTGACCTTTTCTTTTTGGGTTTTTCAACCACGGCTTCGGTGCCGCACTTGGGGCACACGGCCGGAGTTTTTCCAAGATCGAAAAAACGAGCCTCACAATTTAAACATATGTGTTTGTCGCCTAGCTTAGGTTTTCCCACTGAGTGGTCCTCCCGGTTGGTTTATCTTGCAAGGTGCCGATAAAACGACGTTAACGCCAATTGCCATGATCCGCGCCGTCTGTCAAAAGGAAAAATACTAAAACCGCCACTCGCAGAAATTGACCAATCATGCTAGAGACCAATATGTGGGTGCTTCCGGCCCTTTAGGCCTTGGAAGAAAATTGCCTAAGGTGTTTTATTAAATCAAATTTTTGGATTTTTTTTGTTTATGGGCAAGCCAGTTTCCACCGCCTCAGGACCACTTTCCGGCGAAATTAGCGTCCCCGGAGATAAATCCATATCTCACCGTGCATTAATGTTGGGTGCGGTGGCGGTGGGCGAGACGCGAATCCATGGGCTGCTCGAAGGCGAAGACGTTCTGGCCACTGCGGCGGCCTTGGGTGCCATGGGGGTCCGGGTAGAAAAAGACGCAAATGCAATCTGGACGGTGGACGGTGTTGGCCTTGGCGGCCTTTCTCAGCCGGAACAAGATCTAGATATGGGCAATTCCGGCACCGCAGCCCGGCTTTTAATGGGTCTGGTTGGCGGGCATGAAATAACTGCAACCTTTGTTGGCGATAAATCTCTTTCAAGCCGCCCCATGAAGCGTGTGGCCGAACCCCTAACCCAAATGGGAATTAGTTTTGAAAATGAAAAAAATGATTACTGCTTGCCGTTAACCATGCGTGGAACGGGCCAGCCAATACCCACCCGCTATACCCTTCCGGTGGCCTCAGCCCAGGTAAAATCGGCGGTAATGCTGGCCGGGCTTTCGTCGCCTGGCATCACCACGGTAATTGAGCCACACCCCACCCGCGATCATACGGAAAAAATGCTAACGGCCCTTGGTGCGGATATAAAAATAAATGACATGGCAGGGGGCGGGCGTGAAATATTGTTAAACGGCCAGCCGGAATTAAGCGCGGTTGAAATTACCGTACCCGGCGATATTTCATCAGCCGCGTTCCCCATTGTTGCAGCGCTTATTGTGCCCGGTTCTAAAATTACGCTTAAAAATGTTGGGCTTAATCCCCTTCGCACAGGCATCGTTGATAGCTTGTTAGAAATGGGTGGGGATATAAAAATAACCAATCAGCATCTAGAGGCAGGTGAAGATGTGGGCGACCTTGTGGTTAGAGCCAGCACACTAAAAGGAATTATCATTCCAGCCAGCCGGGCTCCATCGATGATTGATGAATACCCAATTTTGGCTATGGCGGCGGCATTGGCTAGCGGCACAACCCGCATGGAAGGCGTGGGGGAATTGCGTGTTAAAGAAAGCGACCGCTTGGCCGCGGTTGAGTCTGGCCTTAAATTATGTGGCGCGGTTGTGCGTTCCGGGCCTGACTGGATGGAAATTGATGGCAGTGGTGGTAATAAAGTTAGCGGCGGGGCCACAGTAAAAACCCACCTTGACCACCGAATTGCCATGGCGTTTTTGGTGCTGGGGCTTGTGGCCAAGGAACCCATCGGCGTTGACGATGGTGCGCCCATGGACACATCCTTCCCCGGCTTTATAGGGCTTATGAACGCCCTTGGTTCGAATATGAGCAGAGATTAAGATGAAAATTAAGGGAGAAACATTTTGCCAATAGTAATAGCCATTGATGGCCCTGCCGCCGCTGGCAAAGGCACCATTGCTGTCCGCTTGGCGGGCGAGCTTGGGTTGGCTAAACTTGATACCGGGCTTTTATACCGGGGTGTGGGCTTTGGCGTGGTCTTGGCAGGGGGCGACCCTGAAAATGCGACAGTTGCCTTGAATGTGGCTAAAAACCTTGATCCGGCCATGTTAGATAATCCGGCGTTACGCTCAGATGAGGCTGCGCAGGCTGCATCAAAGGTTGCGGTCATACCCGAAGTTCGCGCCCAATTG
>DAOWFB010000084.1 GCA_030638205.1 Thalassospiraceae bacterium | reverse complement strand
GCCCTTTAAATCCACGTTAACCGCATCCATATGGGCAAAGAATTCTTTGGCCGGTTCGGGTGAAATATATCCAGCGGTAACCGCCACCGATTTAATGCCCCGCTCTTTGCAGGCCTTGGCCACATCAACCGCATATTCCAAAAATATGACCGGATCGTTGTAGGTATAGGCAACTGATTTACAGCCCAAATCATGGGCAGCACTTGCAATTGCTTCGGGGCTGGCGGCATCTGCCAGCACATCAAATTCACGGGCTTTGGAAATATCCCAGGTTTGGCAAAACTTGCAGGTCAAATTGCACCCGGCGGTGCCAAAGCTAAAAACCGGGGTGCCGGGCAAAAAATGGTTAAGGGGCTTTTTTTCGATGGGATCAATGCAAAACCCCGACGAGCGCCCATAGGTGGTAAGCACAATTTGGCCCTTATGGGCGGCGCGAACAAAACAAAGGCCCCGCTGGCCATTGTGTAATTTGCAGGCCCGGGGGCATAAATCGCACTGAACGACCTTGCCCCCTTTGGCATCACCCAGCACATGCCAATAACGCCCGGGAAAGGCATTTTCAGCAATATCAGACATGTCTGTTTTAGCTGTATTTTTCATGGCTTATATATGTGCTTGTTTGCGCTCGGGCGCAAACGGGCTACCTTTAAATAATGATGACAATTGTACGCCAACCAGCCGTTGCTGGCACGTTTTATCCGGACGACCCTGAAACGCTTTTATCCCAAATAAGCGCTTTTCTTAAGGGTATCCCTCCGGCTGAGGGCGTTGCGGCCAAAGCAATAATAGTGCCCCATGCCGGCTACGTTTATTCAGGCGCCACCGCCGCCAGTGCCTATGGTCTTCTAACCCCACATAAAAACAAAATTAAACGGGTTGTGCTTTTGGGGCCGTGCCACCGGGTTGCGCTCAGGGGTGCGGCCCTTTCATCGGCAGATGCCTTTGCCACCCCGCTAGGGGACGTGGAAATAGACCACGGTATGGACGGCGCCTTGTTAAGCCTTCCTCAGGTTTCGATATTTGATGAAACCCATAAAAATGAACATTCCCTTGAGGTTCAATTACCGTTTTTGCAATCGGTTTTAGGAAATAATTTTAAATTAATTCCTCTGGTGGTAGGTGATGCCCATACCGATGAAGTAGTGGAAATATTGGAAACCCTTTGGGGCAATGATGAAACATTAATTATCATTAGCTCCGACCTTTCCCACTACCTTAGCTACGATGGTGCAAAAAAAGTTGACGAGGAAACCTGTAAAGCAATTGAAAATTTAGATATTGATGCAATTGGCGATTATCAGGCGTGTGGTCGTGTACCATTAAAAGGCCTGCTGAAGATGGCCAACAAAAAAGGGCTAAAAGCCACAACGCTGGATTTAAGAAATTCCGGTGACACCGCCGGAGACCGTGACCGGGTGGTAGGTTACGGGGCATGGTCGTTTGAATGAGGGTTTTTAGGTAAATGTCCAATATAGATACCTTTGCTGAAAATACCCACGCACTTTTGGACGCGCATGGGGACCTGCTTCTTTCCATTGCCCGCGCTTCAATTGAAGCGGGCCTTAAAAATAGTCGGCCCCTTGCGATTGCGGATAAATCAATTGCGCCGGAATTAATGGAAAATGGTGCAGCGTTCGTTACAATAAAAAAAGATGGCAACCTTCGCGGTTGCATCGGCAGCCCGGAAGCAAACCAACCATTGGCAACTGACATTGCAGAAAACGCGTTTCGCGCGGCCTTTTCCGATCCCCGCTTCCCGGCGCTAAGCATTGATGAAACAAAAGATGGTTTGCGCCTTTCCATTTCTGTTCTTAGCCCGGCCAGCAAAATTAATTTCGAAAGCGAAGAAGAATTATTATCAATTCTACGCCCGGGGGTTGATGGGTTAATAATTGAGGATGGGCCATCGATGCGGGCATTGTTCCTGCCTGCCGTGTGGCAGCAGCTTGAAAGTCCGAATAAGTTTCTTGCCCAACTGAAAATTAAGGCGGGAATGGGTGCGGATCATTTTTCCCCCACATTCAAGGCATATCGGTTTATTGCCGGGGAAATAAAGTCAGACTGGAACGCCATATCCCCGCTGACCCACTGACCAGCTGAATTGACCTTCCAACTGAGGGTGGTTTCAAATACTCTTGTTTTCCTGATTAACCGATTCCAGCCGTGAGGGACTAATGACAGCAAATATTTCAATATCACTTCTCGATCAATTGCATGAAATATCCATTCGTGCCGGAAACGCAATTATGGATGTATACGCCACCGATTTTGATGTCGAAACCAAAGGCGATACTTCACCCGTTACCAAGGCCGACAAATTGGCCGAAGAAATAATTACCGCCGCATTGAAGGATGAGGTCAAAACCCCCTACCCCATAATCGGCGAAGAGGCATTTTCCGATGGTCTTGCGCCAACTGAAATTGGTTCAACCTTTTGGCTGGTTGACCCGCTAGATGGGACCAGGGAATTCGTAAAAAGAAACGGTGAATTTACCGTCAACATTGCATTAATAGACGCCGGGCGTCCGGTGCTTGGTTTTGTTTATGCGCCCGCCAAGGGAAGTATTTATGTGGGCAGCCCACATGGGGCGGCGGCTAGCCTTGATGGGGGTGAATTGAAGCAAATTAGCTGTAGGCCCGTGCCGGAAAAAGGGCTAACGGCATTACTAAGCCGTAGCCACAGAAGCACCGAAATGGATAATTTTTTAAAAAACTATACTGTAGCCGAAGAAATGAGCTCTGGAAGCTCGTTAAAATTCTGTTTGGTAGCGGCAGGCATGGCTGATATATACCCCCGTCTTGGGCGCACCATGGAATGGGATACCGCCGCCGGACATGCGGTAATTTTAGCCGCAGGTGGCAGCGTCAAAGATTTAAACGGTAATGAGCTTTCCTATGGCAAACCGGGTTTTGAAAACCCACATTTTGTTGCATACGGAAAACAAGATAATTAGGCAATAATGTGACGGCATCCACAAAACAAAGAAAAGAGCCTCGGCTTCTTGATGTTTCATATGAAACACTGGATGCGGCGGTGCAGGAACTTAAAGATGGTGGCTTGGTCGCCTTCCCAACCGAAACGGTTTATGGGCTTGGGGCGGATGCAACCAACAGCGACGCGGTTGCAAAAATATTTGAAACCAAATCCCGCCCGACCTTTAATCCGCTTATTGTTCATGTAAAAGACGCAGGTGGGGCCGCATTGCTGGCAGAGTTTAATCCACTGGCGCAAAAGCTAAGCCAAAAATTTTGGCCCGGGCCTTTGACCATGGTGTTAAAACGTCTTGATGCTTCACCATTGTCACTGCTTGTCTCGGCTGGCCTTGATACCATTGCCATTCGCGTTCCAAGCCATCCTATCGCGCAAGCATTATTGGAAAATGTCGGGGTGCCTCTGGCAGCACCCAGCGCAAATAAATCAGGCACGGTTAGCTCAACCGCGGGTATGCATGTGGCCAGCCAGTTCCGTGATGGAATTGATATTATAATTGACGGCGGGTCATGCGAGATGGGAATTGAAAGCACAATAATTGATCTTTCAGGAGATAGTGCAACAATCCTGCGTCATGGTGCCATAACCGTTGAGGAAATTGAGGCTGAAATCGGCCCCATAAAAGATAGCAATGATGGCGATATTAAAGCACCGGGAATGATGAAAAGCCATTACGCCCCGTCAATTCCGCTGCGCATGAACGTAATGCCTGAAGACCGCCTGAAAGGCGAAGCATACTTAACCTTTGGCCCCGATGCGCCCAAAAAGGCGGCATTGACCCTATCAAAAACAGGTGACCTGCGTGAAGCTGCCGCCAACCTGTTCACCATGATACGGGCATTAGACCAGCCGGGCATACGCGGTATCGCGGTTATGCCTATTCCGGGTACCGGGATTGGTCGTGCCATAAATGACCGCCTAATGCGGGCATCTGCACCGCGAGATGAAGGCGAAAGCCAATGAGCAAAAATGCAGAACAGGCATTGGGGGAAATCAAATCACTGTTGGGGCCAAAAGGCTGGACGGATGATGAAAAAAAACTTGCGCCGCGTCTGGTAGAAGAGCGCGGTCTTTTTAAAGGAAGCTCGCCCTTGTTGGTGATGCCGGCAAATACCGACGAAGTATCAAGCGTGATGAAAATTGCATTTACCGCAAACGTTAGTGTTGTGCCGCAGGGCGGTAATACCGGGGTAGTCGGTGGTGGCGTGCCAAACGGCGAGATTATTCTTTCTCTGGAGCGCATGAATAACATTGAAGACGTTAACCCCATAGACATGAGCATGACGGTGGGTGCCGGATGCATTTTAGCTAACGTTCAAGCGGCGGCGGCAGATGCTGGAACATACTTTCCCTTGAGCCTTGGCTCCGAAGGCAGTTGCCAAATTGGCGGCAACCTTTCAACCAACGCTGGCGGCGTGCAGGTGTTTCGTTACGGCAATGCCCGCGAACTTGTGTTGGGGCTAGAGGCAGTCATGGCCAATGGCCATATCTGGAACGGTCTGCAAAGCTTGCGCAAAGACAATAGCGGATATGATTTAAAACAGCTTTTCATAGGTTCCGAGGGAACGCTGGGCGTAATTACCCGTGCAACCCTAAGGCTTTTCCCGGCCCCAAATGCATATGCAACTGCGCTAGCCGGATGCACATCATATGAGGATGCGCTAAAGCTTTTTCTTCATGCCCGCGCCAATATTGGTGAGCAATTAAGTGCGGTTGAGGTTATGGATAGCTTTGCAATTGAGCTTGCGGTTCGCCATATTCCAAATTGTCACGACCCATTTAATGAAAAGCAAAACGTCTATGTATTGTTAGAGGCAACCAGCACCAATCCTAATGCGGCCCTTGGTGACCTTATGGAAAAAGTTTTGTCCGAAGCTATGGATAATGGTTTGGCAGTTGATGTGGTGATAGCCCAAAGCGAAAGCCAGCGTGAAGGTCTTTGGCGATTGCGCGATGGGATACCAGAAGCACAAAAAAAAGAAGGCGGCTCCATAAAGCACGACATATCGGTTCCCATATCAAAGGTGCCGGAATTTATAAGCCGGGCCACAGAATTGGTAAAAAAAGAAATACCCGGGGTGCGCCCGGTTCCGTTCGGTCATTTGGGTGATGGCAATATTCATTTTAATCTGACCCAGCCGGAAAATGCCGACAAACAGGAATATTTATCAAATTGGGGGCGCATTAATGCCTTGGTGCATGACCTTGCGATTAATATGGGCGGTAGCTTTTCCGCCGAGCACGGCATTGGCTTGCTCAAGGTTGGTGACATGAATAACTTCAAACGAGGTGATGGGGTGGCATTGATGACCCAGCTTAAAAAAGCCCTTGATCCAAAGAACACCCTCAACCCCGGCAAGGTGCTTGATAGTCCTGGGGCGGGGCTGGCAAAAAACGATTAAAAAACCCGGAATTCCTTGATTTCCTTGATTTTTGCCATCGAATCCAGCATTTTAGGCCCTAGACGCAATGCGCTCCATCAGGCGCCTCGGCCAAGCGCATCATTGGCCAAGCAACTCAGGAAGCACCATGATAAACCGCATTTCAAGTTATATTTTTCTGCAACTTGCAGTCGGGCTGGTGATGGTTACCGCTGCGGTTACCTGCGTTGTCTGGCTTAGCCAATCTCTTAGATTTGTTGAAATGATAGTAAATCGCGGGCTAAACGTTGGCTCGTTTCTTACCCTGACCGGCCTAATGATGCCTAATTTTCTTACAATCATTCTGCCCATAGCGCTTTTTATTGTAACTGTTTTTTTCTACCACAAAATGATAATGGATCGTGAGCTTATGGTAATGCGTGCGGCTGGCATGAGCTCGCTTTCGCTTTCCAAGCCAGCATTGGTAATGGCAATCGCGCTTGTTGGTTTTGGTTATGCACTTTCAATTTATATTGTTCCCGCTTCATATAAAATGTTCCGCGAAATGCAGTGGGATATCAGATATAATTTTTCAAATGTGCTTTTGCGCGAAGGTGCCTTTAATGACATCACCAAAGGAATAACTGTTTATGTGCGCAATAGAACATCTGACGGACAATTGCTTGGCATCTTAGCCCATGACAGCAGAATTAAGGGTGGTGAATACACCTTGATGGCCGAAAGTGGGGCCATGGTAAAAACCAAAGAAGGCGCAAGGGTAGTGCTGTTTAAAGGAAACCGTCAAAGTTTTGATAAAAAAACCAACCAACTTTCGCTTTTATATTTTGATAGGTATCTTTTTGATATGGGTCGCGGCAATAAAAGCGGCGGCATGCGCTTCCACGAACCGCGCGAACTTACATTGGGTGAGCTTGCCAACATGGACCTGACTAATGTTAGGGGTGCTGGGAAATTCTCGGTAGAAATGCACCGCAGGTTAGCGTTACCGTGGAGCGCGATGGGTTTTGTGTTTATTGCGCTGGCATCATTAATGAGCGGGAGTTTTTCCAGACGCGGTGAAAGCGGGCGCATAATAATGGCAATAATTCTGGCGGGTGCATATCAAGCGGGAATTCTTTCTGTAATTAGCGCAGCTGCAAAACAAGCCGCCCTTACGCCACTTATTTACGTTGTTACCATGACCCCTATTGCAGTTGGTTTGATTGCATTAATGTCAGGTGCGGCAAAACTCAGAAAGCGTCAGCATCTAGCTGTCAGCGTTATTTAGGGGGCATGGAAATTTGAAAATATCCGGCACCCTTTCGCTTTATATTGGTAAAAGCTTTCTTGTTACCTTTATAGCTTTTTTTGTTGGCCTTTTAGCGTTGATATTTCTTCTTGATATTATGGAACTGCTACGCAGAGCCGCATCAAAGCCAGAAATTACAAACGGGTTAATAATTGAAATGGCCATAATGAAATTACCCCACATGGGGCAATTGCTTTTCCCGTTTGCGGTGTTGTTTGCGGGGATGACTTCTTTTTGGAGATTGTCGCGCTCAAGCGAACTGGCGATAACCCGTGCCGCAGGTATATCGGCTTGGCAATTTCTGGTTCCGGTTATTTTGATTGCGTTAGCCTTGGGCATTTTAAAGGTTGCTGCCTTCAACCCGCTGGCATCATCAACCCTTGGTCGCTTTCAACAGCTTGAAGCCATTCATATGAAGGGGCAAAAAAACTTTCTTGCCATTTCTGCTGGCGGGCTATGGTTAAGACAGGGTGGAGCTGATGGCCAGGAAGTTATTCACGCTGGGAGCATTTTTCAACAAACCGATAGTGCGGAAATAAGCGATGTAACGGTGTTCCTGTACCGACATAACAATTCATTCGCTGGGCGGATTGATGCTGCAAGCGCAAGCCTGAAAGAAGGTTTCTGGTTGTTGTCAAATGCATGGATAAGTGAGGGCGACACACCGTCATACATGGTCGGCGAATATAAACTTGCAACCGACCTGACCATAACCAAAATACAAGACAACTTTGCCCCGCCTGAAACAATGTCTTTCTGGGATCTGCCGAATTTCATTGAAACGCTTAAAAAATCAGGGTTTTCTGCCACTCGCCACCGTCTGCATTGGCACTCCTTATTGGCTGCCCCGTTGCTGTTATGCGCAATGGTGTTGATAGCGGCAACCTTTACCCTACGCCATGCTCGCAAAGGCACAACATCCCTTATTATAGGAAGTGGTGCCATGGCCGGATTTTTGCTTTATTTCTTTTCTGATGTTGTTTTTGCGTTGGGATTGTCTGAAAGTATTCCTGTGGTATTGGCTGCATGGGCACCATCTGGTGTTGCCACAATGCTGGGGCTTGCAATGCTGCTCCACCTCGAGGATGGATGAACTATGAAAGCAAAACTTACAATTAGCACTTTTCTTAGCGTTGTCACGACTGCGTTAACATTTGCGGTTGCAACCGCAGCGATGGCCCAAGAAAATATAAGCAAAGAAAAAAACAAAGTTCCCGTAAGCCTTAGTGCTGATGAAATGCAGTACAACCAAAATAGTACCGTGGTAACGGCGCGGGGTAATGTTGAAATATCACAGACCGGAAAAACTCTTATCGCCGATACCGTCACCTATGACCAGACCAATAACAAAGTTGGGGCATTGGGAAATGTAATCTTACATCACTCCAACGGGGATGTTTATTTTGCCGATAAAATGGAAATTACCGGCGATTTAAAAAACGGAACGATTGAAGATTTTAAAGCCATACTTGCTGACAAATCTCGTTTTGCTGCGGCGCGGGCTGATTTGGTTGACGATAAAACCCTCACTTTAAATCATGCAGTTTATTCTGCTTGTAAGGTTTGCGAAGAAGATCCGACCCGCGCACCATTGTGGCAGATAAAAGCGATTAAGGTAGTACACAACCGCGAAGAAAAAGTAATTGAATATACTAACGCATGGATGGAGTTTGCGGGCATTCCGGTTATATACATGCCCTACCTTTCATACCCCGACCCCAGCGTAAAAAGAAAAAGCGGCTTACTGCCTCCATCCTTTGGCGGATCATCGGACTTGGGCGGGGTGCTTAAGCAGCCAATGTTTTATGTAATTGACGAACACAGCGACACAACCATAACGCCGATAATTACCGGCAACGGTGAAAATGCACTGGCGGGCGAATATAGAAAACGCTTTGCCGACGGAAGCCTAAACGTTGATGGCAGTTTTTCCAGAAGTGCTGAAAGCAATAACCTTGGGCATATCTCAGCTCAGAGCGAATTTGATATTGACCGCACATGGCGATGGGGGTTGGATGCCAATCGCACATGGGGTGACACCTATATGCGTCGCTATGGCTTTAACACTGCATCAACCCTTACCAGTCGCGCATACATTGAAGGCTTTCGTGGAAAAAACTATACCTCGGTGGAGGCCATATCTTTTCAGGGGCTATCCAGTATAGATAACCCAAAAACAATTCCTACAATTGCCCCGTTAGCGCAATTTTCCCATCAGGGTGATGCGGGAAAATATGGCGAGTACACATCGTTTGACCTTAATCTTGCATCGCTATCAAGAGAAAGCGGCACTGATTCCACCAGAATTTCGGCGAAAGCTGGTTGGGCACTGCCCTACATCGCGCCAAAGGGTGATATTTATAAATTATCCGCAACCCTTAGGACTGATGTTTTTAATGTATCTGATCAACCCCATACTGGAGAAGCGAACGGCCTTTACAGTGGCACAACCTACCGCGTCTATCCACAGGTGGCGCTAGATTGGCGCTGGCCGCTGGCAAAACGTTCCGGAACCACATCTGAAATTATAGAGCCAGTAGCGCAAGCCATTGTCGGGCCATATGGTGGCAATACCCAGAAAATGCCAAACGAAGACAGTCAAGGTATTGACTTAAACGATTCAAATCTGTTCTCTGAAAACAGGTTTACTGGTTTCGATAAAATAGAAAGCGGGCCTCGTTTTAATTATGGAATTAAATGGGGGGTTTATGGTGATGGTGGCGGCTCAACCAATTTAATGATTGGGCAAAGCTACCGTCTCGCATCTGACGATACTTTTAATTCCGGTTCAGGTTTAAAAGATAATTTTTCTGATTTGGTGGGTATGGTTAAAATATCCCCCAATTCCAATTTTAATATGCTTTACCGCACAAGAGTTGATAAAAATTCATACAAATTTCACAGCAACGAACTGGGTGTTGACGGCATCGTTCATGATTTCAATTACGGGATCAACTACGCTTTCTTTAACCGCCAAGCAGGCAGTGAATTTGCTGGACGCGAACAAATTAATTATTCCCTTGGGTATAATGTGACTAACAATTGGAAGGTTAATTATAGCGGAATTGATGATCTTGCAACAGGTGGCGGTCAGCGCCTACAACGAACCGGCATAGTGTACGACGACGAATGCTTTACCTTTGATGCATCGTTTAGCAGAACATTTTATCAAGATAGGGAGATTAAACCAACAGATGCCTTTATGGTGCGGCTAGTCTTTAAAACCATTGGCGAGGTTAGTGGGAACCAAGGATTCTTGGGCGGGCTATAATGTATTAAATGTACTCATTTCTTATGTTGGCCTTACGATGGCCTTATGCTGGCCTTACGATGGCCTTTTTCTAATTAGACAATTCAAAAATAAATACAAACGAAAGAAATTCCAACTAATGCAAAAACCCCTAAATAAACCGCAACGTAGCAATCCAATGTCCCTGTTGGGGGTATTGTTGATATTATTTAGCATGCTGGGGTTTGGTGGTGCAGCCACCGCACAAGAAGGTATCCGCATTGCGGCCGTAGTAAATGACGAAGCCATATCGCTGCTTGATCTTGAAAGCAGGATAATAATGGCCATAGCATCTTCCAACACCAAAGATGGGGCCGAAACCCGTAGGCGTATGGCGCCATCAATTCTACGTAGCCTGATCGAAGAGCGCCTTATGCTACAAGAAGCCCGCAGATTGGGTATTAAGGTATCCACAACAGAAGTTGAAAACGGAATTGCCCTGATTGAAAAACAAAACGGAATGCCTAGCGGTTCCTTGTTGCAGTTTTTAAAATCTGCTGGTGTGCCAATTTCAACACTAGCTACAAGAACAGAGGCAGAAATAGGCTGGAACAAGGTAATTGGAAGAGAGGTTCTTCCTGATATCAGGGTTAGTGATGAAGAAATAAATGATGCAATTAAATCAATTCAGGCCAATGCCGGAAAACCACAATATCTAATTGCCGAAATATATCTTCCCATTAACGACCCCTCAGAAGAAGGTGGGGCCAAGCAGGTTGCAAACCAACTATTTGAGCAATTAAAAAACGGAGCCTCTTTTCCAAGGATAGCCAGAAACTTTTCAAATTCTCCTTCATCGGCAACCGGGGGCGATCTTGGCTGGTTATCGTATGGACAAGTTAACCCGGAAATAAGCGCTATTATTAAAGCAATGAAGCCAGGGCAGGTATCGCTACCTATCCGCACGGTTGGCGGTTATTACATTGTTATGCTTCGCAACTTAAGGGTTAATCCCGGACTTGGCAGCAACGAAACCACCTTGGGTCTTTCACAATTCCATATGTCATTTTCAAATGGTGCAAGCGAAGCCGAAAAAAATGAAAAAAGGGCAAGGCTTGTTTCTATGAGCAGCGCAGCATCCTCATGTGAAGAACTTAAAATAGCATCCGCAAAGGCTGGATCTCCTTTGTCTGGTAGCCTTGGTAAGGTTAAGCTTTCATCGTTACCACAAAAAATGAAGATGGAGCTTGCGTCTCTTCCTGTTGGTAAAATTAGCAATCCGCTTGAAACCGGGGGTGGGCTTGCGGTGATAATGGTTTGTAGCCGCCAAGAAGGCAAAACCAACATGGACGAAGTTAAAAAAAATATTGAAGAAAAAATAAAAATCGGAAGACTTGGTGTTGCGGCAGCTGGTTATTTAAGGGGGCTAAAACGTGAGGCATTTGTGGATGTGCGGCTATGACCACACGCCATTTCTCCGGGCCACCTCTAGCGCTTACCATGGGGGAGCCTGCAGGTATCGGCGGTGAAATAACTCTCAAAGCATGGGCAAATAAAAAACAAAAACAACTTCCTTCTTTTTTTATTATTGACGATCCTTCGCGCTTGCGAGCACTGGCGCGGGGCTTAAAAATTAACATACCCATAAAGGAAATCAGCTCGGCGGAAGCTGCCGACAAAACATTTGATGAAGCTCTTCCGGTGCTGGCATTGCCGATGGAAGTAAAGGCAAAACCCGGGAAGCCGACAACAGACACCTATAAGGCAGTAATTCAATCCATAGAAAGTGCGGTAAAGTTAGCGCAAGAAGGCCGTGCTGGCGGTGTTGTCACCAACCCCATAAGCAAAACCGTGTTAACCGAAGCGGGTTTTAAATTTCCTGGACATACGGAATTTTTGGCCCATCTTGCGGGAATAAAAAAAGACCCAATAATGATGCTGGCCTCACCTGAATTACGTGTTGCCCTAGCTACCATTCACGTATCCTTAAAAAATGCGATTGGACAATTAAACAAAGAAAAAATTATTCACGTTGGAAGAGTTTGTTTTGATGCTCTTAGTACCGATTTTGGTATTGAAAACCCTATAATTGCCGTTGCCGGACTTAACCCTCATGCTGGCGAAAAAGGTTCCATGGGAAATGAAGAAATTGAAATAATTATTCCAGCCATTAAGGCTTTACAAAATGAGGGCATTAATGCACTTGGCCCCTACCCATCAGATACCATGTTCACCACCACTGCCAGAAAAGAATACGACGCCGCACTTTGCATGTATCACGATCAAGGTCTAATCCCGCTAAAAACTCTGGGCATTGATAAGGGTGTAAATATAACTCTCGGTTTGCCGTTTGTACGCACATCGCCCGATCACGGTACCGCATTTGATATCGCAGGAAGTGGCAAGGCATCAGAAGAGAG